>JAEWQZ010000373.1 GCA_023460255.1 Actinomycetes bacterium | reverse complement strand
TCGCGCGGGCGTTCGCCGACGCCGGGCACGCGCCGCCCGCCTTCCTCGTGGCCGAGCCCGGCGGACCCGCGGCACGGGTGGAGATCGCGCAGACCCCGGAGGAGATCGCATGAGCACCTGGCTGGTCACCGGCGGGGCGGGGTACATCGGCGCGCACGTCGTCCGCGCACTGCTCGCGGACGGGCGCGCCGTCGTCGTGCTGGACGACCTGTCGTCCGGGCACGCGGCGTTCGTGCCCGACGGCGTCCCCTTCGTACGAGCCGGCGTCGGCGACACCGCCACCGTCGAGGCGACGCTGCGCGAGCACGAGGTCGACGGCGTCGTGCACCTGGCGGCCTTCAAGTACGCGGGTGAGAGCGTGCGCCGTCCGCTGCACACCTACGAGCAGAACGTCGTCGGCACCGCGTCCCTGCTGGGCGCGATGGCGGAGGCCGGCACGGGTGCCCTCGTGTTCTCGTCGTCGGCGGCCGTGTACGGCACGCCCGACGTCGACCTCGTCACCGAGGACACGCCCACGGCCCCGGAGTCCCCGTACGGGGAGACGAAGCTCGTCGGCGAGTGGCTCGTCCGCGACCAGGCGCGCGTGACCGGGCTGCGGCACACGTCGCTGCGGTACTTCAACGTCGTCGGGTCGGGCGACCCGGCCCTGCGCGACACCAGCCCGCACAACCTCCTGCCGCTGGTCCTCGACGCGGTCGCCGCGGGCCGCGAGCCCGTGCTGCTCGGCGACGACTACCCGACGCCGGACGGCACCTGCGTGCGCGACTACGTGCACGTGGCCGACGTCGCGGCCGCGCACGTGGCGGCGGCGCGCGCGCTCGAGGCCGGACGGCCGCTGGAGCGGGTGTACAACCTGGGCGCCGGCGAGGGCACGTCGGTGCGGCAGGTCCTCGACGCGGTCGGGGACGTCGTCGGACGGCCGCTCGCACCGCACGTCGCGCCGCGCCGGCCCGGTGACCCGCCCCGCATCGTCGCCTCCGGCGAGCTGGCCCGGCGCGACCTCGGGTGGCACCCGGCGACGACGCTCGAGGCGATGGTCGCCAGCGCCTGGACGGCGCGGCAGGCGGCGGGCGCTCAGCCCGCGTAGGGCAAGACGGGCAGCCCCGCGACCGCCGTACGGATCCGGAACACCGCGCCGGCCTCCGGCTCGGGGTCGTCCAGGTTCTCCCTCGACGTGGTGACGTACAGGTCCCGCAGGTCGTCCCCGCCGAAGGTGCAGGCGGTCACCAGCCGCGTGGGGAGCGCGACCTCGGTGAGGACCGACCCGTCGGGCGCGAGGCAGGCGACCCGCCCGCCCTGGTAGTACGCGACCCACACGTTGCCCTCGGCGTCGACCGTGAGCCCGTCGGGAAAGCCGCGCTCGGTGGTGTGCAGGGGGCGGCGCCGCGTCAGCCGGCCGTCCACGACGTCGAAGACGTCGGTGCTGCGCGTGGGGGTGTCGTTGTAGTAGGCACGGGTGCCGTCGGGGCTGAAGGCGATGCCGTTGGAGATGCCGACCGACTCGAGCGCCACCTCGACGCCGCCCGCCGGGTCGATCCGGAACAGCGTCCCGCCGCCCGCCGCCTGGTCGTAGCGCATGGAGCCCGCCCACAGGGTGCCCGCCGGGTCGCAGCCGGCCTCGTTCATCCGCACGCCCTCGCCGACGAGGGGCGGACCGGGCACCGGCGCGGCGTCGACGGCGTCGGCCAGGCCGAGGCCGCGCTCGAGGCCCACGACGTAGCCACCGCCGCGCCGCGGACGGACGAACGCCGCGATCGGGCCGCCCACGGGCAGCCTGTCGACGGCGCCGTCGGCCCGGAGCGTGAGCAGGTCGCCCGCGAACATGTCGACCCACCGCAGCCCGCCCCATGCGGGCGACCACACGGGACCCTCGGCGTGCTCCGCCAGGGGGTCCGTCACCTGCTCGACGTGGAGGTCAGCCATCCCCCATGCGTACCAGCCCCCGCGCGCCGGGGCGAGGCGCGGCGGCCGGGGCGCCTCCGGTCAGGCGGCGAGCACCGCCGGCCCCGCTGCGGGGTCACGGCGGCCGGTGACCTTGCGCACCACGTCCACCGCGGCGACGGCGACGACGAAGAACGCCACGGCGGCCACCGCGTCGAGGATGTAGTGGTTGGCGGTCACCATGACGACGAACACCGTCGCGAGCGGGTAGGCCACGCCGAGCGCCCGCACCACCCGACCGCGCCCGTAGAGCACGAGGACGACGCCGACCCACAGGGCCCAGCCGACGTGCATCGACGGCATGGCGGCGTACTGGTTGGACAGCTCGACCATGTCCTCCGAGGGCGTGAAGCCCCACAGGACGTACTCCTTGACCGTGTCGACGTACCGTTCGCCGGCCGTCAGGCGCGGCGGCGCGAGCGGGTACAGCCAGTAGCAGACCAGGGCCATCAGCGTCATCGTGAGCAGCACGCTGCGCGCCCGCGCGTAGACCGCGTGCCGCCGCCGGTACAGCCACACCATGACGACCGCCGTGACCGACAGGTGCAGCGTCGCGTAGTAGTAGTTGGCGGGGATGATCAGCCAGGGCCGCTCGGCGCCCCAGAGGTTGATGCCGAGCTCGATGTCCAGCCCGAGGAGCCGCTCGGCGTCGAGGATCGAGCGCGCGTTCCGCTGCGCCTGGCCGACCTGGTCGGGGATGAGGTTGCGGCTGATCGAGTAGCAGCCGTAGACGACCGCGACGATGACGAGCTCGCGCACCCACCCGGGCCACGAGCGCCGGGCCGGGGCGGACTCCGCATGCTCCGCGGACGCGTGCGCAGGCGTCGTGGGGAGCGACGCGGACGCGGCGGCCGACGGCGAGGGCGCCTCGGTCAGCGTCGCGGACGGCTCCGCGGCGGGGTCGGACTGGTCAGGCGTGGGCACGTGACCATGCCTACCAGGAACCGACCCTGCAGCGGCAGGACCTCGAGGTGGATCCGGGATCAGCCTCGGGGCTGATGCGCCCGCGGCGGCCCGTGCGCTCAGGCCGTGACCTCGGTCAGGCGGCCGGTCGCGACGTCGACGACGAACCCGCGGACGGCGTCGGTGTGCGGCACGAACGGGGTGGCCCGGACGCGTGCCAGCGACTGGCGCACGTCGGCGGCGAGGTCGCCGAACGCCTCGGCCGCCCACGGCGGGCGGATGCCGGTCTCGGCCTCGATGTCGGCCTTGAACGCGTCGTCGGTGAACGTGAGCATGCCGCAGTCGGTGTGGTGGAGCAGGACGATCTCCCGCGTGCCGAGCAGCCGCTGGGAGATCGCCAGCGAGCGGATGACGTCGTCGGTGACGGCGCCGCCCGCGTTGCGGATGACGTGCGCCTCGCCCTCCGCCAGCCCGAGCAGCCGGTAGACGTCGAGCCGGGCGTCCATGCAGGCGACCACCGCGAGGTGGCGGGCGGGCGGCAGGGGCAGCGGGCCGGTGAAGTCGGCGGCGTATGCGGCGTTCGCGGTCAGGAGCTCGTCGGTGACGGACATGCGCTCATCTCCTCGGGGGGTGGGTGGCCGCAGGGACGCCACAGCCACGCGCAGGCGTGGACACGTCGGGCGGGACCGGCGGCCGGGACGGGGTCAGCGGCAGCCGGGACAGCACGCACCGGAGAAGACCCGGTGCGCGCCGTTCGTCATGGGCCCACCCTCACCCCGACCGCTGCGGGGTGTCCACCGCCGTCCGGCATCCGGGCGCGGGGCGCACGGGCCCGCCCCCGGCACGTCGCACCGCCGGCGCATCGCTCAGTCCACGACGACCCGCACCGGCGTGCCGGCCTCGACGGTGCGGGAGACGGTGCAGCTCCTGTCGTGCGACGTCTGCACGGCGCGCGGCAGCACCTCGCGCGCCGCGTCGCCGTCGGGGCCGGCCGGGAAGCGGACGGAGAACGTCACCTGGATGTCGCGCAGGGCGTTGCCCGCCTCGTCGCGGACCTTCTCGGCCTCGACGCGCACGCCGAACCGCTCCGGCTGCGCCCGGCGCCCGGTGATCACGTCGACGTCGGCGGCCGTGCACGTGGCGATCGCCGCGAGCAGCAGCTCCACGGGGGTGAAGAGGTCCGATCCGTCGGCGCCGATGCGCAGTGTCCCCCCGCGGGCGTTGACGGCCTCGAAGACGCCCGGCCCGACGCGCTCGATCTCCACCGACCTGCGTGACTGCGACATCCGCGCTCCCTCGTACGGCGCTCGACGCCCCGGGTGGGCACTCGATCCACAGCCATGATGACCTGCGTGTTCGTCCGTCCGCACGCCGTCCGGTCGCCGCCCACGCCGGGGTCGGCTTCACTGGACAGGGACGAAGGGAGGACCCATGACAGCAACCGGACCGCAGGAGGAGGCCCTTGCCCAGGTGGCCGAGGGGATGACCGTCGTGGACTCGGAGGGGCACCGGATCGGCACCGTGGCGGCCGTCGTCGCGGGCGACCCGGGCTCCTACGCCCACGTCGGTGAGCCGGGCGCCAACCGCGCGCCGCTCGTCGAGCAGTTCGCCGCCGTGTTCACGCCCGACTCGTCCCTGACGGAGCAGGCCCGGGCGCGGTTGGCGCAGGAGGGCTACGTCCGCGTCGACCTCGCGGGACTGTTCAGCGGCACCGCGTACGCCGAGGCAGGGCAGGTCGCCGAGGTGGACGACGGGACGGTGCGCCTGTCCGTGCCGGAGTCGCACCTGCTGCGCTGAGGACCCTGCGACGGGCTGACCCGATCTGCGACGACGGGCGGCACCCCACCGGGGTACCGCCCGTCGTCGTGCGTGGCCGGCCGATCAGTCCTTGAAGGCGTCCTTCACCTTGTCGCCGGCCTGCTTGAGGCTGCCCTTCGCCCGGTCGGCGCGGCCCTCGGCCTCCATCTCCTCGTCGTCGGTCGCCCGACCGAGGGTCTCCTTGGCCTTGCCGCCGAGCTCCTCGGCCTTGTGCTCCATCTTGTCGCCCATGTCCTCAGCCCTTCGCGTAGGTCTCGGGGTCAGCGCTGAACGTCCGGTAGCAGTCCTCGGAGCAGAAGTGGTACGTCGTGCCGTCGTGCTCCGTGCTCGTCACGGCCGTGGTCGCGTCGAGCGTCATGCCACAGACGGGGTCGCGCATCGTGTCGTGCGTCGCGGTGTCGGTCATCGTCGCCCTCCCTTCCCTGCCAGTCTGCGTGCTCGGCGCGACGGCGGCATCCGGAGCGTCCGGGCGGCGACCCCTCAGCCGAGTCGCGGCGGGTCGGCGAGGAGGTCGACCGACACACGCTCGCGGGCCGCATCGCTCCAGCGCAGCACGGCGGTGCGGGACCGCGCGTCGACGGCGAGCTCCGCGCGGTCGTCCCCACGGCGCCACCGCAGCGCCACGGCGTCGGGGCCCGCGTCGACGGTGCACTCGCCGTCGAAGGCCGGGTGGGCGTTGCGGAACCTCGCCAGGTCGAGCAGCGCCCGCACGACGGGACGCCGAACGGCCGCCCGGACCTCCTCACGCGAGTAGCGGTGCCGGTTGATGTCCCGCCCGACGCCCGTCTCGGCGAGCAGCGCCATGTCGTCGTCCCCGGCCAGGGCGCCGACGTAGTACACCTGCGGGATGCCCGGCGTGAAGAGCTGGATGGCGCGCGCGACCAGGTAGGCCGCGTCGTCCCGGCCGAGCGCCGCGTAGTACGTCGCGTTCACCTGGTACAGGTCCAGGTTCGACGCCGCGGCACCCGTCGCCAGGCGGCTGTCGCCCCCCGTCCGTTCGTGGATCCCCTCGACCAGCGCGTCGACCTGGGCGTCGTCGAGCAGCCCGGGCCGGTCGCCGTCGCGCGCCACGTCCACGACGCCGATCCCGTCGTGCGTGTCGAGCACCGTCACCGCGTTCGCGGGCCGCATGGCGAGCCACCGTCCGAGCGGCACGCAGTCGCCGGTGGCCAGGGCGTGCAGCACGAGGGGCGGCAGTGCGAAGTCGTAGACGCGGTCCACGCGCCGCGCGATCTCGACCTGCCGCTCGTGGTGGGAGTGCACCTCGACGAGCACGGCCATCCCCCGCGCCCTCGCCTGCGCCGTGAGGTCGTCGATGAAGGCGAGCGTCGCGGGCGTCATGAAGCAGGTGGTCCCCGGCGTCTTCACCGCGTAGCCGACCGCGTCCAGGCGCACCATGGTCACGCCGGCCGCGGCCAGCGCGTCGAGCACCGAGGCGAGGTAGGCCCGCCCGGGCTCGGACTCCACGTCGATGTCGACCTGCTCGCTGGTGAACGTCGTCCACACGAACCGGCGCCGCCCCGCCACGGTGACCGGGGTGAACGGCAGGCCGGGCCGCGGACGGTAGATGCGCGCCAGGTCCTCCTCCGTCGCACCGTCGGGGAACACGGCGCCGAGGGTGAGGAACATCCCCGCGTGCGGCGACCCGTCACCGTGGGCGAGCCAGTCGCGGAACTGCGGGGACCGGGCCGAGACGTGGTTGACGATGACGTCGACCGTCGTGTCCCGGTCCGCCGCCAGCGCCGCCACGTCCGCCCACGTGCCGAGCCGCGGGTCGACCTGCGTGTGGTCGTCCGGGTCGAAGCCGGCGTCAGCCCCGTCGAACGGGGTGAAGAACGGCAGCAGGTGCACGCCGCCGAAGGCGCCGGCCAGGTCCCCGTCGAGCACCTGGCGCAGTCCCGCGATGGACCCGCCGAGCCGGTCGGCGTAGGCGATGAGCTGCACCTGGTTGCGCACGGCTGCTCCCGTCCCGTGCCGCGTTCCCGCGCCCGGACGGCGCGCGCGCGGCGGCGTCCCCGCCCCCCAGCATGCCGCACCGCGGTGGGTGCGGCACCCCGCCGGCGCGCCTCAGGCGTGCGTGGCG
>JAEWQZ010000372.1 GCA_023460255.1 Actinomycetes bacterium | reverse complement strand
ACGGTGGCCGGGCCGGGCGGCCCGGGGCAGGGACGGGCGGGGGACGTCGCCTGGCGGGTGCTCGGGCCGCCGTCCGGGGCGGTCGAGCCGAACGACGCGAGCCTCGTGCTCCTCCTGTCGGTCGGCGACCTCACGGTGCTCGCCCTGGGGGACGCGGAGCAGCTCGCCCAGGACGCGCTCGCGGCGAGGCTGGTCACGGACCCCGCCGCGCGCAGCGCGGTCGTGGTCAAGGTGGCCCATCACGGCTCGGCCGTGCAGTCGGAGCGGCTGGCCGGGCTCCTCGCGCCCACGGTCGCGCTCGTCAGCGTCGGACGCGACAACGAGTTCGGCCACCCCGCCCCGGCCACCGTGCGCCTGTACCGGGACCGTGGAGCGATGGTCCTGGACACCGCGTCGTGCGGGCCGATCGCCCTCGCCACAGGGCGCGCCGGCCTCGCGGTGTCGGCCCGGTGCATGGGCTCGCCGGGCGGGTGAGGGCCGTGGCCGGCGGTCTGCCCGTGCCCTGGGCCCCCGCCTACCGTGACGGCGGCCCGTGGCAGGCTGTGGACATGCCGCCCCGCGCCCGTGCCGCCGCCGTCCCGTGGGACCACGCGGAGCCGGCACCGTTGGTCCTCGTCACCGGTTCGGAGGAGCTGCTGGCCGAGCGCGCGGTGGACCGGGTCGCGCAGCTCGCGCGCGAGCAGGCCCCGGACCTCGACGTCGTCCGGCTCGACGCTGCCACGTACCAGGCCGGACAGCTGCGGGTCGCGGCGAGCCCGTCGCTCTTCGACGAGGCACGCCTCGTCGTCCTGGAGGGCCTGGAGAACGCCACCGACGACCTGCTCGCTGACCTCACCGCCTACCTCGCGGACCCGACGCCCGACGTCTCACTCGTCGTGCGGCACAGCGGGGCGCCCCGAGGGCGCAAGGCCGCCGACGCCGCCCGGGCGGCGGGCGCGCTCGTGGTGGTGGCCGATGCCGTGAAGCGTGACGCGGACAAGTCGACGTTCGTCACCGACGAGCTGCGCCGGGCGGGTCGCCGCGCCGAACCCGCGGCCGTGCGCGCCCTCGTCGAGGCCTGCGGGTCCGACCTGCGCGAGCTCGCGGCCGCGTGCGCCCAGCTCGTCGCGGACACCACCGGGCCGATCACCGCCGACCTCGTCGCGCGGTACCACGGCGGGCGCGTCGAGGCGACGGGCTTCCGCGTCGCCGACGCGGCTGTCGCGGGCCGTGCTGGGGAGGCGGTCGCCCTCCTGCGTCACGCCCTGGCAACCGGCTCCGACCCCGTCCCGCTCGTCGCGGCGCTGGCCGCCAAGCTGCGCACCCTGGTGAAGGTGGGCGCCGCCCGTGGGCAGGGCCTGGATCCCGTCCGCGACCTCGGGCTGGCGCAGTGGCAGGTCGACCGTGCCCGGCGCGAGCTCGCGGGGTGGACGCCCGAGTCGTTGGCCGGGGCGATCGCCGCCGTCGCGCAGGCCGACGCCGAGGTCAAGGGTGCGGGCAGGGACCCGGTCTTCGCCGTCGAGCGGGCCGTGCTGAGCGTCGCGCGGGCCGCGGGCCGGGGTCGCTGACGTGCCTGTCGTGGCGACCCGGCCAGTCAGGGGGGCTGTGACACGGGGTGCGGGGACACCCGGGACGGTTGGCCCGAGGCCTGACGGTATTGCGACCAATATGAAGAAACTTCGGCGCGTCCTGAGCCCGGTTTCACTCGGCTTGCGTACGTGTCGCGGCGCTCGGCCTGTCATAGTGGGCATGACAGCGAAGCAGTACCCCCCAGAGGAGACATCATGAACCGCACCGTCAAGGCCCTCACCGCCGCTCTGCTCACCCTCGGCCTCGCCGTCGTCGGTCTTCCGCTCGGCGGTCTCGGTGGCGGCGGCGCCACGGTCAACGTGGGAGCCACGGGCTGCTGCAAGCAGTGAGCCTCGCGGGCGCGGCATCACCCCCGACGCCGCCCCGCCGGACCACGAAGGCCACCCGCGATGCGGGTGGCCTTCGTTTTCACCCGCTCCGACCGCTCACGCCCGCGCCCGGGTCTGTGCCTGCGCGCTGTCACGGTTTACAGTGACTCCTGTGACTGACCTGGCTGATCGCATCCGCGCCGAGCGTGCCCGCGCGGGCCTGTCCCAGACGGGCCTCGCGGGGGACGACTTCTCGCCGAGCTACGTGTCCCTGATCGAGTCCGGACGCCGGACGCCCACGGACGCCGCTCTGGCGATCCTGGCGGGACGGCTGGAGACGACCGTCGAGTACCTCAAGTACGGCGACCGGGCCCCGAGCGAGGAGCGTGCCCGGCTCGAGATCGGGTTCGCCCGGCTCGCGCTGGCCAACGGCGAGGCCCAGCAGGCCAAGGACCGGCTGCTCGCGCTCGACCTGTCGACCATCTCCCCGCGCTACCACGGCGAGGCGCGCCGGGCCCTGGCGATGGCGCACGAGGCTCTCGGCGAGCTCGACGAGTCGGTGGAGGTGCTCGAGCCACTCGTGCACGAGGCGCTCGCGCGCCGCGCGTACCTGGAGGCCGCGACGCTCGCCAGCACCCTGGTCACGATCTACATCGAGGCGGGCGACCTGTCCCGCAGCATCGACATCGGCGAGCTCGTCCTGGCCGAGGTCGAGCAGAGCGGGATGACGGGGACCGACGAGCACCTGCGGCTCGCGTCCTCGATCCTGTGGTCCTACTACGAGCGCGGCGACCTGCTCTTCGCGACGCACCGGGCTGCCGAGCTGATCCGGCTGGCGGAGGAGAAGGGGACGCACCGCGGGCGGGGCAGCATCTACTGGAACTCGTCGCTGGTCGCCGAGGGCCGGGGCGACCTCGGGGAGGCGCGTCGTCTCGCCGAGCGCGCCCTCGGGTACCTCAGCGAGGGCGCCGCGAGCCGCGACGTGCCGCGTCTGCGCCTGCACTTCGCGTGGCTCCTCCTTCGGTCCGAGCCGGCCGAGCCGTCGGCCGCGCTCGGCCAGCTGGAGCTCGCGGCGCGTGACCTCGAGCTCGTCGGCACGGAGGCCGAGCTGGCGCGGTGCGACTTCGAGGCGGGTCGCGCGTACCTCCTCCTCGGGCACGTGGACGAGGCGGAGCAGCGTGCGCGGGCCGGCCTCGACCGGCTCACCCCCGGTGAGACGACCCTCGACGTCTGCAACGGCCGGATGCTCCTCGGGGACGTCCTCGCCGCGCGTGGGCAGGTCGCGGAGGCCACCGAGTGCTACCGGTGGGCGGCCGACATGTTCGGGATGATGTCCGCCGGGCGCGAGGCGTCGAAGGTCTGGCGCTCGCTCGGCGACCGCATGATGGCCAACGGCGACGCCGATGGCGCCGCGCGGGCCTACGAGGCGGCGTTGCGCGAGGCCGGCATCCGGCCGACGGCGCTGCCGAACCTCACGATGGTCGAGCCGGCCATGGTGTCCTTCCAGTCGATGGACCCGCAGGACTGACGACGGTCCCGTGCGCCGGCCCGCAGGGG
>JAEWQZ010000371.1 GCA_023460255.1 Actinomycetes bacterium | reverse complement strand
GCAGGCGCGTGGGCACCGGCAGGGAGCGCAGCGCCCGGGCCAGCGCGGCGTCGTCGAGGGCGGGCCCCGCGCCGTGCACCGGCACGGCGGCCAGCACGACGTTGCCGTAGCGGCGGCCGCGCAGCATCCCGGGCTCGGCGATGACGGCGACGTCGCCCATCACGCAGGCGAGCGTGGCCGCCTCGGCCCGGGCGAGCAGCAGCGGGGGGCGGTCCGCACAGTTGGCCAGGTACACGCCGCCGGGGCGGAGCACGCGGGCGACCTCCACGGCGAACTGCCGGGTGGTGAGCTCCTTCGGGGTCCGGTCACCGGCGAAGACGTCGCGCACGACGACGTCGACGCTCGCGTCGGGCAGGCCGGCCACCGCCTCGCCGGCGTCCTGGACACGCAGGCGCAGCCGGGGCGCCCTCGGCAGGTCGAACCACTCGCGGGCGAGGCGGACGAGGTCCGCGTCGATGTCCACGGCGAGCTGGCGCGAGCCGGGGCGCACCGCCTCCAACCAGCGGGGCAGCGCACAGCCGGCAGCCCCCAGGTGGAGCGCGGCGAGCGGCCCGGGCGGGAGCCGGTCGATGACCGCCGCCATCTGCTGCATGTACTCGAACTCGAGCCAGGTGGGGTCCTCGAGGTCGAGCGACGAGCTGGGCACCCCGTTGACGTAGACCGTGACGAGGGTCGGCGTCGCCCGGTCCTGGACGAGACGCGCGGTGCCGGTGGCGATCGGGACGTCGCCGTCGGGCAGCAGCCGGCCGGCCTTCCGCCGAGCCCGTTCGCGCCGCACCGACCCACCGTACGCACTGTGTCGGGGGCGGGTGCCATCATGGGGGTCGAACACCCGTTCGACCACTCTGGGAGGTGCCATGCAGGCCCCTGTTCCCGACGCCGTCCGCGACCTCCTGGCCCGCAGCGACGCCGAGCTCCTCGCCGCAGCGGTGGCGAGCGACCCGGACGACGCCTTCCGCCACGCCCACCTCGCCGCGCTGCGGGCGGGTGCGGCCGTCGTCGCCGCGCGGGGCCGGCCCGGTCCGCGCAGTCGCGCGCGTACGGTGTGGGACATGGTGGCTGTCCTGGCGCCGGAGCTCGGCTCCTTCGCGACGTTCTTCGCCGGCAACGCCGCGGCGCGGTCGGCCGTGGAGGCCGGGCGCGGGGGCGTGGACGGGGAGCGGGCCGCGCGGGCCGTCGCGGTCGCCGAGGACTTCCAGGACGCCGTGCGCACGGTTCTCGACGGCGCGGACGGCGCCAGGCCGACCCTGCGTGCCTCCTGACGGGCGATGAGCAGGCACGCGCCGCTCGCCGGCCTACGGCGGGACTGGGGCAGCGACGACGAGGGCTGCGGCATCCTGCACGTCGACATGGACGCGTTCTACGCGTCCGTCGAGCTCGCGCGTCGCCCGGAGCTGCGCGGGCGCCCGGTGATCGTCGGTGGCGAGGGGCGCTCGGTCGTGCTCGCGGCCTCGTACGAGGCCCGGGCCTACGGGGTGCACGCGGCGATGCCGATGGCCCACGCGCGCCGGCTGTGCCCCGTGGCCGTCGTCCTGCCGCCGGACCACCGCCGGTACCGCGAGGCGTCCGAAGGGGTGATGGGTGTCCTCCGCGAGGTGACGGCCCTCGTGGAGCAGGTGAGCGTGGACGAGGCGTTCCTCGACGTCTCCGGCGCGCGCCGCCGGCTGGGCAGCCCGGCCACGATCGCCGCCGCCATCAGGTCCCGGGTGCGCGCGGAGCAGGACCTCGTGTGCTCGGTGGGCGTGGCGTCGACGAAGTTCGTCGCGAAGCTCGCGTCCGGCCTGGCGAAGCCGGACGGGATGCTGCTCGTGCCGCGGGCGGCGACGGTGGACTTCCTGCACGCCCTGCCCGTCGGCGCCCTCTGGGGCGTCGGCGAGCGGACGCAGGAGGCGCTCGCGCGGTGGGGGATCACCACCGTCGCGGAGCTCGCGGCCACCGACGTCCCGACGCTCCAGCGGGCGGTGGGTCGCGCCGCGGGGGCGCACCTGCACGACCTGGCGTGGGGTCGCGACCCCCGGCCGGTCACGCCCGAGCGGGCGGAGAAGAGCGTCGGGGCCGAGACCACCTTCGAGGTCGACCTGCACGACCGGGCGGCCGTGGAGGCGCACGTGCTGGCGATGGCCGACAGGTGCGCCCGCGCTCTGCGGGCGAAGGGGGTCGCGGGGCGGACCGTCGTGCTCAAGGTTCGGACCGCGGACTTCACGACGCTCACCAGGTCGCGCACCTTCGCCGAGCCGACAGATGTCGCTGCCGACCTGTTCGCGGCCGCACGCGACCTCTTTGCGGGCGTCGACCTGCGCGGCCGGGCCGTGCGGCTGGTGGGCGTGCGCGCCGAGGGTCTCGTCCGGCCGGAGGCCCGCCAGCCGACCCTGGAGGAGGCGGCCGACGACGGCTCGGCGGCGCGCCGGCGGGCCGAGCTCGTCGCCGACGAGGTGCGTCAGCGGTTCGGTTCGGGGGCCGTCGTGCCCGGCGCGACAGTTGGTCCGGGCCGCTCAACTACCGCACCCCCCGGGAGCCATCTATCCTGAAGTCCAGTGACCGCATCGGGAGCACGGAGGTACGACGATGCCTCTGTCTGAGTACGAGCAGCGAGTGCTCGAGCAGATGGAGCGTCAGCTGACGTCTGACGACCCCAGGCTCGTGAGCACGCTCCGAGGCGGCCACTCCAGCCTGCGCCGCTGGCTCCTGACCGGAGCCGGGGCCATGCTCGGGCTGGCCCTCCTCGTCGTGGGGACGGCGTCGAGCATGCCGTGGGTCGGCATCGCCGGCTTCGTCGTGATGTTCGTCTCCGTCGTCCTGGCGTTCACGCCGCCGCGCCGCAGCGGGCCGACCGGCACCGTGCAGGCCGACGGTTCGGTGCGCCGCCCGTCGCCGCGCCCGCCGGCGCGCACCAAGGGCTTCGTTGAGCGCCTCGAGGAGCGCTGGGAGCGCCGTCGCGACGAAGGGCGCTGACCGCTTCGGTCACGTCCGCTCGGGTCGGTCCTCCGTGACAGTGGTGCCCGCGGGCGCCAACGGCTGCTCGATCGTCGCCACCCAGGTCGCGAGCTCGTCCGCCGTCACGCTCGCCGGACGCGGGGAGTAGCGGTCCGCCTCGACGGCGGCGACCAGCGCGTCGAGGGCACCGGCCGCCTCCGTCAGGGTGGCGACGCCGCCCGCCTCCGCTGTCGTCCCGGGTCCGGTCCCGGCGTCGGGCAGGCCCTCCAGCCGCCCCCGGACCAGTCCCGCGGCCTGTCTCGGGGTGGTCGCGTCGCTCCAGGTCACGCCGTGCTCGGCGAGGTCGGCACGGAGCCGGGCCCACCACTCCTCGGCGCCGACCGGCACGCGCTCCCGGCGTCGGTGCCGGCGCCACAGCACCGCGGCGACGAGCAACGCGGCCAGCGCGAGGAGCCCGACGACGCTCGCGACGGCGGCGACCGGGAGCTCGGCCTCCCCGATGTTCACGAACCCGGGACGCTGGGCGCCGGGCACGCTCGGCTGCACGGACGGCAGGCTCGACGGCATGGCCGGTCCGGTCGGGGCCGCTGTCGGGGCCAGGGGGTCCAGGGCGAACGGGTCGGCGTACGCCGGCGGGGCGCCCGTCTGACGGGCCGGGGTCGGCTCGAACCGCACCCAGCCGGCGTCGGCGAAGTACAGCTCGGGCCACGTGTGCGCGTGGCGGGCGGTGACGACGTACGTCTCGCGGCGGTCGTCGTCGGGGGAGCCCGGCAGGAAGCCGACGGCCATGCGGGCCGGGATCCCGGCCATGCGGGCCATCAGGGTCATCGCCGTGGCGAACTGCACGCAGTACCCGCGCCGGGAGGTGAGGAAGTCCCACACCGCATCGTCGGTGCGGGGCGGCGCGAGCTCGGTGTCGTACTCGAAGTTCTGTGCGCTGCGCAGGTACGACTGGATGGCGACGGCCTGGTCGTAGACGGTCTCCTCGTCGGCGACGATCTCGTCGACCAGCGCCCGGGTGTCGTTCGCGTGCTGGGTCGGCGGGACGTCGAGGTACGTGGACACCGCGCCCGCCGGCCGGCCGGCGGTGTCCTCGCGCAGCCCGTCGGCGGAGAGGTCGCGTGGGCTGATCGACAGCTCGTACGCGAGGCCGCGGGTGGAGGTGTCGGAGCCGATCACCTCGTCGCGCGTGGCGTCGTAGCTCCAGAAGCCGTCGGCGGCGATCTCACGCGGCTCGCCGGGGATGGGCAGGCGGTCGCCGTCCAGCCCGAGCACCCGGACGCTGACGAGCTCCGGCTCCTCGGCCTCCTCTGCGGCCTCGGGCCACAGGAGCCCCTCGGCGTCCGTCCAGCCCTGGGTCTGCCCGCGGCCCCGGTGCCACTCCTGGCCGTCGAAGGTACTCAGCGTGTACAGCCGCAGGGCACCCACGACGCGGGAGCTGCCCGTGTACTCCAGGAGCGGTCGGTCGCTGCGCCCGTCCAGGTCGGCGCGCATGTCGAGGTCGGTGGACAGGCGCAGGGGGCTGTCGATGTCCTGGGCACCCCATGACGACGGCAGGCGCACGCTGCCGGCGAACGGCAGCGCGCCGGCGGCCGTGCCGACCACCAGGGCGCCGACGGTCACCACCGCCGCGGCTGCCAGGGCCGTCGACGTCTCCCGCCGCCAGCCGAGGTCGTGCCGACGGGGGCGTCGGCGGGTGATCGCCAGGAGGAGCACGTACGTGGCGCCGCCCGCCGCGAGCAGAGGCAGGCCGATGTCCGTCTCGTAGCTCACGGCCGGCGACCAGAGGGCCAGCAGCGGGAGGCCCGCCAGGCCTCCTCGACCGAGGCCGATGCCGACGAGCTCGGCCGCGAGGTACGTCAGGAGCACGCCGACGACCACGAGCATCTCCAGGCCGCGGGTCGGCTGCACCGGGATGCGGCCCTCGACGATCGTCTGCTGGCCCTGCTCGACGAGCAGGCGCACGCGCTCGGCCGTCTCCGCGGTGGGCCGGGGCAGGGAGAAGCGCGTGGTGAGGCCGCCGTACTGCCCCGCCACGCCGATGGCGATGCCGAGGAGGCCCCACGCCGTCGGCGCGAGCCGGGAGCGCAGCACCTGCCGCAGGACGCCGACGACGGCCGCGAGGATGGTCACCGCCACCGACGCCGTGGTCAGCCAGCCCGCGGGCTGGATGACCGTGGCCAGGGTGCGCAGGCCGACCAGCACCGCGGCGAGCAGCACCACGGTGCCCGCCCAGAGCCGCCCGCCGCCGAGGCGTGGGGTCTGCGTCATGCCGCCACCCCCGTCGTCGCGGCCCTCATCGCCGGCCCGCCGTCACGCCCTGGTCGGCGCCGAGCAGGCGGTCCCAGGACCGGACGAGGTCCTCGCCCGGGTGCACGCCGCACGCACGCCAGCCCGCGCGGCGCAGGGCCTCCAGGGTGTGCGTCTCCGCGTCGGTGGCGGTGCGGCCGGCCCGGCCGAGGCGCACCATCGCCCACCCCAGGTTCGCGTCGCCCAGCCGGGCCAGCGCCGCGAGGGCCTCGGGGTCCAGACCGCCGACCACGGCGAAGACGAGCTCGGCCCCGAACCCCTGCTGGCTCAGCGTGTCGACGGCGGTCCGCAGCCACGCGTCGCGGGTCATCCGGTTCGGCGGCAGGGTGAGGTCGACGGTCTGGTCGAGCAGCGCGTCTGCGGCCGTCCCGTCGACGTCCGGGCGGTGGTGGTCCGTCGCGACGCCGACGACACCGCCGCCGAGCAGGCGCACCCGGTGCCCCGAGCGCATGAGGGCCAGCCCGACCGAGGCGGCCGCCGAGATCGACCACTCGGCGACGGCGTCGTCGTCCGGCACGTCGAGGAGCACGGTGACGGGCCGCCGGGCGGCGCGCTCGTCCTGACGCACCATCAGCTCCGCGCGCCGGGCGCTGGTCCGCCAGTGCACCCGGCGCAGGTCGTCACCGGGTCGGTAGTCGCGCAGGGAGGCGTCGTCGGCGGCGGGCATACGCGTGCCGACGGCGGCGCGGTCGACGTCCGTCGACGCCGAACGGGTGTCCATGTCCAGCCGGGTGACGGCCGGGCGCACGGCGACCTTCATGGGCGGACCGAGCGGGCCGTACCACCTGGCGACCCCGAAGAGGTCCTGCCGCTGGACCTGGAGCGGGCCGACCGACCAGCGGCCCCGGTGGACGGGATGGATCGCGTACGTGAGGGTGAGGTGCCCGCGTGAGCGGTGCACCCTGGCGCGCAGCCCGGTGCTGCCGGACAGCTCGCGGGCCGCCTGCTCGGCGACCTCCAGGCGGTCGAGGCGGTGCACTCCGCCGGCGCTGCTCACCTCCACCTCGACCGTCGCGTCGCCGCCGACGGTCACGGGGTGCGGGGCGACGCGGCGCACGAGCTGGAGGCCGCCGCGGTTGGCACTGCGGGCCTGCGCGCCGAGGACGGCCAGGCCGTAGCCGAGCACGCCGAGGAGCAGCAGGCCGGCCTGGGTGAGGACCTGCACCCCGAGCAGGACCCCGGCGAGCGTGATGCCGCCGCCCGCGATCCCGAACGCGAACCCGCGCGGGGTCACCCGGACGCGACGGGTCTGGTCCATCAGCCGGTGGCCCGCCGGTCCGGGGCCGCGGCGCGGCCGGAGATCGGCAGGCGGGTGCGCGCGACGATCGCGGTGATCGACTCGGTCACCGTGTGGCCGGCCAGGCGCGCGTCGGTGCTCGGCAGCAGCCGGTGTGCGAGGACCGGGACGGCGAGGTCCTGGATGTCGTCGGGCAGCACGTGGTCGCGGCCGTCCATCGCGGCCAGGGCCTTGGCGGCCCGGAGCAGCTGGATCGCGGCGCGCGGGGAGGCGCCGAGGCGCAGCATCGGGTCGTTGCGGGTCGCCTCGGCGAGGTCGACGACGTACTGCTTGATGCCCTGGGCGGCGTACAGGCGCCGGGCGACGGTGATCATCTCGCCGACCCGCTCCACCGACGCGACCGGCCGGACGGCGGCCAGCGGGTCGGCGGTCTCCTGGCGCTCGAGCATCTCCACCTCGGCGTTGCGCCCGGGGTAGCCCACGGACAGCCGGGCCATGAACCGGTCCCGCTGCGCCTCGGGGAGGGCGTAGGTGCCCTCCATCTCGATCGGGTTCTGCGTCGCGACGACGAGGAACGGCCGGGGCAGCTGGTAGGTCGTGCCGTCGATCGTCGCCTGCGCCTCCTGCATGCACTCCAGCAGGGCCGACTGCGTCTTCGGCGAGGCGCGGTTGATCTCGTCGGCGATGACGATGTTCGCGAAGACGGGCCCGGGCCGGAACTCGAACTCGTGCTGCGCCTGGCGGTAGATGCTCACCCCGGTCAGGTCGCTGGGCAGCAGGTCGGGCGTGAACTGGATCCGTCCGACGGTGCAGTCCACGGCCCTGGCGAGGGACTTGGCGAGGGTCGTCTTGCCGACGCCCGGCACGTCCTCGAGCAGCAGGTGGCCCTCGGCGAGCAGGACTGCCACCGTCAGGCGGACCAGGTCCGGGCGGCCGGAGATCACGGTCTCCATCACGGCCCGGACACGCCCGGAGGTCTCGGCGAACTCCTCGAGCTCCGCGACGGTGGGCAGCGCGTGGACCATGGGGGACCCCTTCTCCGGTGGACGCCCTTGAGCCTAATCGCGCCGGTCCCCGCCCGGCGGCAGGTCCAGGGTCGGCGCGGCATCGATCCCGGCGGGTGACGGCCCGCGCCACGTGACTCGGGTGCCGACCGCCCCCGGCGTCCTCCACTTCGCCCCACCCGGTGCGCTGTCGGGGGGCGAACGTGCCGGCTCGTCGTGCTCGCGGAGGTCCGGTGGTGCGGCTCGGCGGCAGCAGGGGCGACCGTACGTCGGTCCGGTGGGCTGCCGACGGCGCGCCGGGCGTTCGAACCCCTCCACCTCACTCCACCGCGTTGACCTGCGCCGACGCGCGGATTCACCCGGTCGGACCTGCTCTGATCCCTTGTCGGTGGAGGGAAGTGGAGTACTGTGGGGGACCAGTGGAGGATCCGGGAGCACACAGGTGTCCCGGTGGGCCGAGGGGAGGCGAGCGGTGACCGACGACGCGTCCGGCACCTACGCGCCGTTCCTGGGCACGTACACCCCGCGCCTGGACGAGAAGGGGCGGCTGATCCTGCCCGCCAAGTTCCGCCCGCAGCTGGCGCCCGGCCTCGTCGTCACGCGCGGTCAGGAGCGCTGCCTCTTCGTCTTCCCGATGGGGGAGTTCCGGCGGATGCACGAGCAGATCCGGACGGCGCCGGTGACGAGCAAGCAGGCCCGCGACTACCTGCGGGTGTTCCTCTCCGGCGCGCACGACGAGATCCCCGACAAGCAGGGCCGCCTCGCGATCCCGCAGGCGCTGCGGGCCTACGCGGGGCTGGACCGCGACGTCGCCGTCATCGGCGCCGGCACCCGCGTCGAGATCTGGGACGCGACGGCCTGGGAGGCCTACCTGGCCGAGCAGGTCGAGCAGTACTCCGACACGGCCGAGGAGGTGTTCCCCGGTGCGTTCTAGCTGACCGGCACTCGCCCGCACGGCGAGGTCTCTCCCCGCGCTTTCTGACGCACTTCCCCGGCGCCAGAACCCGCTGCGGAGGGAGACCTGGTCGGGCGGTGGAGGGCCCCCGACCAGCACTGTCGCCTTGTCGCCGAGCCGGAACCCAGGAGGTGAAGATGGCCGAGCGAGCACCGCAGGACCGCCACGTCCCCGTGCTGCTCGACCGCTGCCTCGACCTCCTGGGTCCGGCGGTGGCCGACCGTGACGCGGTGCTCGTCGACATGACGCTCGGCCTGGGCGGGCACGCGGAGGCGTTCCTCCAGCGGTTCGCCGGGCTGCGCGTGGTCGGTCTGGACCGCGACGCGGAGGCGATCCGGCTGGCGTCCGAGCGGCTCGCCCCCTTCGGGGCCCGCTTCACCGCCGTGCACGCCGTGTACGACGACGTGCTCGACGTCGTGACGCGCGTCGTCGGGGGACCGGTGCAGGCCGTGCTCGCGGACCTCGGCGTCTCCTCGATGCAGCTGGACGAGGCCCATCGCGGCTTCGCGTACGCGCAGGACGCGCCGCTGGACATGCGCATGGACGCGGGCGCACCGCGCACGGCCGCCGAGGTGCTCAACACGTACCCGGAGGCGGACCTCGTCCGCATCCTGCGCACGTACGGCGAGGAGCGGTTCGCCGCGCGGATCGCCCGCGCGGTGGTGGCCGCGCGCGCCTCCGCCCCCCTGACCCGCACCGCCGAGCTGGTCTCCGTCGTGCGGTCGGCGATCCCCGCCGCGGCCCGGACCACCGGCGGCAACCCTGCCAAGCGCACGTTCCAGGCCGTCCGGATCGAGGTCAACGACGAGCTCGGCGTCCTCGAGCGGGCGCTGCCCGCGGCGCTGGAGACCGTCGCGGTCGGCGGGCGCATCCTCGTGCTCGCCTACCACTCGCTCGAGGACCGGCTCGTCAAGCAGGCGCTGGCCCGTGGCGCCACGTCGAGCGCGCCGCTCGGACTGCCGGTCGAGCCCGAGACCCACCGGCCCTACCTCCGTCTGCTCACCCGCGGGGCGGAGCAGGCGGACGACGCGGAGCGCGCCGCGAACCCCCGCTCGGCGTCCGTGCGACTGCGGGCCGCCGAGCGCGTCCGGCCGACGCCCGAGCACATGCGCACCGTCCGGGCGAGGTGGGCCGCATGAGCGCCGTGCACGCGACAGCGGTCCCGCGCCGTGCGCCCGGTGCACCGGTCCAG
>JAEWQZ010000370.1 GCA_023460255.1 Actinomycetes bacterium | reverse complement strand
GCCACAACCGGCGCGAAGGCGCGCAGGATCCCACCGCCCACGCCGAGCTGCTCGCCGTGCAGGCAGCGGCGAAGGCGACGGGCGCGTGGCGGCTGAGCGGGGTGACGGTGTACGTGACCCTCGAGCCGTGCGCGATGTGCGCCGGGGCGCTCGTCCTGGCGCGGGTGCCGCGGCTGGTGCTGGGCGCGTGGGACCCGAAGGCCGGCGCGTGCGGGTCGGTGCACGACGTCGTCCGCGACCGGCGGCTCAACCACCGCGTGGAGGTGGTCGGCGGGGTGCTCGCGGACGACTGCGGCGCCGTCCTGCGGGACTTCTTCGCGGAGCGGCGCTAGGCGCCCCGGCGGTCCGCCGACGCGGTCAGCCGCGCCTCGAGGGCGAGCAGGGTCGGCGTCGTGCCCGCGTCCACCGTGACGGTCGCGACGGCGTCCCCGCGGGTCGCGCCGCGGTTGACGATGACGACGGGTCGTCCCGTGCGCGCCACGTGCGTCACGTAGCGCCGGCCGGAGAGCACCGTGAGCGAGGAGCCCGCGACGAGGAGCGCGTCGGCGTCGTCGACCAGGGCGAACGCGGCGGCCACCCGCTCGCGCGGGACCTGCTCGCCGAAGTACGTGATGTCGGGCTTGAGGATGCCCCCGCACGCCGCGCAGTCCGCGACGCGGAAGCCCTCGGTGGTCCCGACGACGGCGTCGGCGTCGGGCGCGACCTCGACGTCGGCGACCTCCCCGACCGCCTCCGCGAAGCCGGGGTTGAGCGCCTCGAGCCGCTCGGCGAGCGCCTCCCGCGGGGTGCGCCGGCCGCAGCACAGGCACACGACGTCGGCGTACGTGCCGTGCAGGTCGACGACGCGCCTGCTGCCCGCGGCCTGGTGCAGCCGGTCCACGTTCTGCGTCACCACGCCGACGACGACGCCGGCCGCCTCCAGGCGGGCGAGCGCCTCGTGGCCCGGGTTGGGCCGGGTGCGGTGCACGTGCCGCCAGCCGACGTGGTTGCGCGCCCAGTACGTGCGGCGGTAGGCGGGGTCGCCGACGAACTGCTGGTAGGTCATCGGTCGGCGTGGCGGGGAGCCGGGGCCCCGGTAGTCGGGGATGCCGGAGTCCGTGGAGATGCCCGCGCCGGTGAGGACCGCGACGCGCCGCCCGGCGAGGACCGCGGTGGCGGCATCGGTCGCCGCCGTGGAGTCGAGGACGTCGGACACCTCTCCACGGTACGTGGGGATCGGGTGGGGACCGGCCCGTGCGGACCGCCGGCCCGTCAGGAGGTGGCGCGCAGCCCTCCCGGCGGGACGGGGACGTCGGGCAGGTCGAGGTGGATCAGCTCCCAGACGTGCCCGTCGGGGTCGGCGAAGGAGCGGCCGTGCACGAGCCCCTGCTCGACGAACGCGCGCGGGGACCCCCCGGCCGCGAGGGCGCGGGCATGGATCACCTCGACCTCGGCGGCGGTGGCGGTCGAGATCGACGTGAGCGACTGGGGGCGCACGTCGTCCGGGCGGGTGGGGGCCCCGTCGGGGCCCGCGCCGAGGAAGGCGGCGTAGCGCTCGCGGGAGAGCAGCATGACGAGCACGGAGTCGGACACCCGCACGCTGATCGCCTCGGCCTCGCAGAACTCCTCGTCGACGGCGAACCCGAGCGCCCGGTAGAAGTCCGCGGAGGCCGGGAGGTCGCGGACGGGCAGGTTCACGATGACCATGCGACGCACGCTGGCGCTCCTCGGGTGGGCGACACGGGTATGGACCCGGGGGAGCCCCCGGAGTCATCGGGGCGGAATATCCACGACCGGAGTCTGGTCAACGTCGGTGGTGCGACCTAGCGTCGTCCCGTGACCACGATGCTGTCGGAGGAGACCTTCCTCGAGATGGTGCAGCCGCTCCGCCGCGAGCTGCTCGCGCACTGCTACCGCATGGTCGGCTCGGTCCACGAGGCCGAGGACCTGGTGCAGGAGACCTACCTGCGCGCCTGGCGCGCCTTCCACGGGTTCGAGAACCGCTCGTCCGTGCGCACCTGGATGTACCGGATCGCGACGAACACCTGCCTGACGGCGCTGGAGGGCCGCGCGCGCCGCCCGCTGCCCGCCGGGCTCGGGGCGCCGCCGTCGGACCCCGAGGGCGACCTGCACCGCCACCCTGAGGTGCCGTGGATCGAGCCGGTGCCCGACGAGGTGCTCTGGGGCCGCGCGCCGGACGACCCCGAGTCCGCCGTCGTCGACCGGGAGAGCGTGCGGCTCGCGTTCGTCTCCGCGCTCCAGCACCTCACGGGCCAGCAGCGGGCCGTGCTGGTGCTGCGTGACGTCCTCGCCTGGCACGCCGACGAGGTCGCCGAGGCGCTCGGGCTGTCGGTGGGTGCCGTGACGTCCACGCTCCAGCGTGCCCGCGCGCACCTGGCGCGCGTGCAGGAGGTCGGCGCGCCGCCCGCGCCGCTGCCGACCGACGACCCGCGCGTCGGCGAGCTGCTCGAGGCGTACGTGGAGGCTTTCGAGCACTACGACGTCGACCGGATCGTCTCGCTGCTCACCGCGGACGCGGTCTGGGACATGCCGCCGTACACGGACTGGTACGTGGGTGCCGAGAGCATCGGGCGGCTCATCCGCACGCAGTGCCCGGCGACGGGGCCGGAGTCGATGCGCCTGCTGCCGACCCGGGCCAACGGGTCCCCGGCCTTCGGGCTGTACATGCTGGAGCCCGACGGCGTGCACCGCGCCTTCCAGCTGCACCACGTCACGGTCGCGGAGGGTGGCGTCGCGGCGGTGACGGCGTTCTTCGACACGAGCCTGTTCCGGGTGTTCGGCCTGCCCGACGAGCTGCCGCCGTCCTGAG
>JAEWQZ010000369.1 GCA_023460255.1 Actinomycetes bacterium | reverse complement strand
GGCTCGGGCCGCGCGTGCTCGGTCTCCTTCGGCGCGACGACGGAGCGGGCCGCGTCCGCCACGCCCGACGCCGTGCGGCGGAGGCGCTCGCCGATCGACGGTGCCGTGCCCCCGTTGACGGGGCCGGTCACCGGGCGGACCCGGGGTCCGTCGAGCCGCGCACCGTCACCGACCCGGGCCTCCGCGGGCCGCGCGTCGTCGACCGAGGTCGTCGCGGCCCGGGCCGCGGGCTTCTTCGGCGCGATCGAGGGCGGCTGGGTCCGCTCGCTGCTCATCGGTCTCCCTCGGTGGGCGTGGTGCCCGAGTCGTCGGCACCCGCCTCGGTCGGGGCGTCGTTGTCGGCCTCAACGGTAGCCGCATCCGGCGCGTCAGCCGAGCCGGGTTCGTCGTGGACACCGTTCCCCCCGACGTTCTCCACACCCTCGCCGCCGACGTCGGCGCCCGTCCCGGCCTCGCCCGCCGCCTCGTCCGCGGTCTCCTCGTCGCCGTTCTCGCCGAGGTTCCGCTCCACGTTGCGCGCGACCGCGAGGATGCGGTCACCGTTGTCGGGCTTGGCCAGGATCACCCCGGCGGAGTCGCGGCCGTAGACGGGGATCTGGTCGACGAGCGAGCGCACGACCTTGCCGCTCTCCATGACGACGAGCACCTCGTCGCCCTGCTCGACCATCTTCGCGCCGACGAGGTCCCCACGGTTGTCGGGCAGGCGTACCGCCCGCACGCCCTTGGTGCCGCGGCTCGTGCGCCGGTAGTCGAGGTGGCCCTGCGCGTTCACGCGGTGCATGTCGGAGCGCTTCGCGTACCCGCCGTCGGTCACCGTCACCAGGAACGAGCCCTCACGGATGACGTCCATCGCGAGCAGGTCGTCGTCGCCCTCGAACCGCATGCCCGTCACGCCCGACGTCGCACGGCCCATCGGCCGCAGCTGCGTCGAGTCCGAGAAGAACCGCACCGCCTGGCCCTTGCGCGAGACCAGCAGCAGCTCGTCGCCGTCGTCGACCAGCGCCGCCGAGACCACCTCGTCGGGCTCGCCGCCCGAGTCGGTGCGCAGGTTGATCGCGATGAGGCCGCCCGTGCGGTTGGAGTCGTACTCCGCGAGCCGGGTCTTCTTCACCAGGCCGCGCCGGGTGGCCAGGACGAGGTACTCCGCCTGGTCGTAGTCGCGCAGGTCGACGACCTTGGCGATCTGCTCGCCCGGCTGGAACGCCAGCATGTTCGCGACGTGCTGGCCCTTGGAGTCCCGGCCGCCCTCGGGCAGCTCGTACGCCTTCGCGCGGTAGACGCGGCCGAGGTTGGTGAAGAACAGCAGCCAGTGGTGCGTCGTCGTCACGCCGAAGTGCTCGACGACGTCGTCCGCCCGCAGCTGTGCGCCGCGCACACCCTTGCCGCCGCGCTTCTGCACCCGGTACTGGTCGCTGCGGGTGCGCTTGGCGTAGCCGCCGCGGGTGATCGTGACGACGACCTCCTCCTGCGCGATGAGGTCCTCCATGGAGACCTCGCCGTCGTACGGGAGGATCTGCGTGCGCCGGTCGTCCCCGTACTTGTCGACGATCTCGCCGAGCTCTGTGCCGACGATCTCCCGCTGACGGGCCGGCTTGGCGAGGATGTCCTCGTAGTCGGCGATCCGCTCCATGAGCTGGGTGTACTCGTCGATGATCTTCTGGCGCTCGAGGGCCGCCAGCTGGCGCAGCTGGAGGTTGAGGATCGCGCGCGCCTGGATCTCGTCGACCTCGAGCAGGGCCATCAGGCCCTCGCGGGCGTCCTCGACGGTGGCCGAGGCGCGGATCAGCGCGATCACCTCGTCGAGCGCGTCGAGCGCCTTGAGGTAGCCGCGCAGGATGTGCGCCCGCTCCTGGGCCTGGCGCAGCCGGTACCGGGTGCGGCGCTGGATGACGTCGAGCTGGTGGTTCACCCAGTGCCGCACGAACGCGTCCAGGGACAACGTGCGCGGAACGCCGTCGACGAGCGCGAGCATGTTCGCGCCGAACGTGTCCTGGAGCTGGGTGTGCTTGTACAGGTTGTTCAGCACGACCTTCGCGACCGCGTCGCGCTTGAGCACGATGACGAGGCGCTGGCCGGTGCGGCCGGACGTCTCGTCGCGCATGTCGGCGATGCCGGCGACCCGGCCGTCCTTGACGAGGTCGGCGATCTTCGCGGCGAGGTTGTCGGGGTTGACCTGGTACGGCAGCTCGCTGACCACCAGGCACGTGCGGCCCTGGATCTCCTCCACGGTGACGACGGCGCGCATCGTGATGGACCCGCGTCCGGTGCGGTACGCGTCCTCGATGCCACGCCGGCCGAGGATGGTCGCGCCCGTCGGGAAGTCCGGCCCCGGGATGCGCGCGATGAGCTCCTCGAGCAGCTCCTCCTTGGTCGCCTCCGGGTGCTCGAGGTACCACTGCACGCCGGCGGCCACCTCGCGCAGGTTGTGCGGCGGGATGTTCGTCGCCATCCCGACGGCGATGCCGGCACTGCCGTTGACCAGGAGGTTCGGGAAGCGCGCGGGCAGGACCACGGGCTCCTTGGTCCGGCCGTCGTAGTTGTCGCGGAAGTCGACGGTGTCCTCGTCGATGTCCCGGACCATCTCCATGGCCAGCGGGGCCATCCGCGTCTCGGTGTACCGCGGGGCGGCGGCCGGGTCGTTGCCCGGGGAGCCGAAGTTGCCCTGGCCGGCGGCCAGCGGGTACCGCATCACCCAGTCCTGCACGAGGCGGACGAGGGCGTCGTAGATCGCGACGTCGCCGTGCGGGTGGTACTTGCCCATGACGTCGCCGACGACGCGGCTGCACTTCGAGAACTGCCGGTCGGGCCGGTAGCCGCCGTCGTACATCGCGTACAGCACCCGGCTGTGCACGGGCTTGAGGCCGTCGCGGACGTCCGGCAGCGCGCGGCCGACGATCACGCTCATCGCGTAGTCGAGGTACGACCGCTGCATCTCGAGCTGGAGGTCGACCGGCTGCACGCGGTCGCCCGGCTCCTCGGGCACGTCGGTCCCCGCGTCGGGCGGGGGGGTCTGGTCCGTCACTGGTCCTCGTCTCGTTCAGGTCCTGGCAGGGTGAGGGCGAGCCGCGCTCAGATGTCCAGGAACCGCACGTCCTTGGCGTTGCGCTGGATGAACGAGCGCCGGGACTCCACGTCCTCGCCCATCAGCACCGAGAAGATCTCGTCGGCGGCCGCGGCGTCGTCCAGGGTGACCTGGAGGAGGATCCGGTGGTCCGGGTCCATCGTGGTCTCCCACAGCTCGGAGTAGTCCATCTCGCCGAGACCCTTGTAGCGCTGGATCCCGTTCTCCTTGGGGATCCGCTTGCCGGCCTCCTGCCCCGCGGCGAGCACGGCGTCGCGCTCCCGGTCGGAGTACACGTAGTCGTGCGGGGCGTTCGACCACTTGACCCGGTACAGCGGCGGCTGCGCGAGGTAGACGTGCCCGTTGGTGATGAGCTCCGGCATGTACCGGAACAGGAGCGTGAGCAGGAGCGTCGTGATGTGCTGGCCGTCCACGTCGGCGTCGGCCATCAGGATGATCTTGTGGTACCGGAGCTTGGCGAGGTCGAAGTCCTCGCCGATCCCGGTGCCGAACGCCGTGATGAGGGCCTGCACCTCGGCGTTGCCGAGCGCCCGGTCCAGGCGCGCCCGCTCGACGTTGAGGATCTTGCCGCGCAACGGGAGGATCGCCTGCGTCCGCGGGTTGCGGCCCCGGACGGCGGAGCCGCCCGCGGAGTCGCCCTCCACGATGAAGATCTCCGACTCGGCCGCGTCGTTGGACTGGCAGTCCTTGAGCTTGCCGGGCATGCCGCCCGACTCGAGCAGCCCTTTGCGGCGCGTCGCCTCGCGGGCCTTGCGGGCCGCCATCCGGGCCTGCGACGCCTGGATCGCCTTGCGGATGACGTCCCGGGCCTCCGTCGGGTGCGAGTCCAGCCAGTCCCCGAGCTGCTCGCCGACGACCTTCTGCACGAACGTGCGCGCCTCGGTGTTGCCGAGCTTCGTCTTGGTCTGGCCCTCGAACTGCGGCTCGGAGAGCTTGATCGAGATGACGGCGGTGAGGCCCTCCCGGATGTCGTCGCCGGTGAGGTTCTCGTCCTTCTCCTTGAGGATGCCCTTGTCGCGCGCGTACCTGTTGACCAGCGAGGTCAGCGCCGCGCGGAAGCCCTCCTCGTGGGTGCCGCCCTCCGTCGTGGAGATCGTGTTCGCATAGGTGTGCACCGACTCGGAGTAGGCGCTGGTCCACTGCATCGCGAGCTCGAGGGCGAGCCGGCGCTCGCCGTCCTCGGCCGAGAGCTCGATGACGTCGGGGTGGATCCGCTCGACCTTCTTCGTGGAGGTGAGGTGCGTGACGTAGTCGACCAGGCCGCCGTCGTACCGGTAGACGACGGTGCGCGCCGCGGTGCCCGCCGCGGCGTCCGTCGCCTCGGTGATGCCGTCGGCCTCGTGCGCGGCCTGCGCGGCCGCGGCGTCGGTGATCTCGTCCTCGGTCCCGGTGTGCTGCGGCCGCTCGTCGACGAGGGAGATCTGGAGCCCCTTGTTGAGGAACGCGTACTGCTGGAACCGCGAGCGCAGCGTCTCGAAGTCGTAGTCGACGGTCTCGAAGATGTCGCCGTTCGCCCAGAACGTGACGGTGGTGCCGGTCCGCTCCGTCTCCTCGCCCTCGGCGAGCGGTGCCTGCGGCACGCCGTCGCGGTACTCCTGGCGCCACACGCGCCCGTGCCGGCGCACCTCGACCGTCAGCCGGTGCGACAGCGCGTTGACGACGGAGACGCCGACGCCGTGCAGGCCGCCGGACACCGCGTAGCCGCCACCGCCGAACTTGCCGCCCGCGTGCAGCACGGTGAGCACGACCTCGACCGCCGGTCGGCCCTCGCTCTCGACGATCCCGACGGGGATGCCACGGCCGTCGTCGACGACGCGCACCCCGCCGTCGGCCAGGAGGGTGACCTCGATGTGCGAGCAGTACCCCGCGAGGGCCTCGTCGACGGAGTTGTCGACGACCTCGTAGACGAGGTGGTGCAGACCCCGCGGCCCCGTCGAGCCGATGTACATGCCGGGGCGCTTGCGGACCGCCTCCAGACCCTCGAGGACGGTGATCGCGCTGGCGTCGTAGCCCGGGCTGCTACTGGTCGGCAGGATGTCGGCGCTGGTGTCGGCCACGGGCGAAGGTGCTCCTCGTGCGTGCGGCGCGCGTCACCACGACGGTGGGCGCAGGGGACCTGGTGCGACGACAGCCGGACGTGCGCACCGGCAGAGGGCTGAGCCCGCGGCGGTCGAGACCGGCTGTCCGCGAACACCAGGATTGGCAACCCTCAGTCTACCCTGAACGGCCCCTCAGGACCGCTTGCGCACAGCTCTGACGCGCCCTCGAACCCCGGGGGTGGGCAGGGGGTGGACGGACGGCCTTCGTCGCGTCCTGACGCGGCCTGCGCGGATCGCCGTCCCTCAGCCGTAGGTGTCGCGCGGCCCGCGCCCCCGCACCGTCCGCGGACCCTTCGCCCAGCGCGGTCCGGACGGGCCGAGCACCCGCACCTCCGCCACCACGCCCTCACCCACCTCCGCGGCGAGGCGGGCGAGCAGGTCGGACGTGAGCAGGCGCAGGTTCGCCGCCCAGCTCGTCGAGTCCGCGCGCACCACGAGGACGCCCTCGTCGAACGACTCCGGCTCGCAGTGGTCGGCCACCTGGTCGCCGACCACCTCGCGCCAGCGCCCGATCACGCCCCCGACCGACAGCGGCGCCACCCACGCCCGCTCGGCGGCCAGCCGCGCGAGGGTGTCCCCGAGCAGCACCGGATCGCGGCCCGACGCCCCGGCCGCCGGACCGC
>JAEWQZ010000368.1 GCA_023460255.1 Actinomycetes bacterium | reverse complement strand
GTCGCCGGGCGGACCAGGTCGGGCTCGGGGCGCGTGCCCGGGCGCGCAACGTCGCGGGGTCGGTCCGCGTGCGGTCCGGACCGGTGCGGGGGGTCGTCGTCCTGGTGGACGACGTCGTCACGACGGGCAGCACCCTGGCGGCCTGCCGCGGTGCGCTGGAACGCGCCGGAGCCCTCGTCGTCGGGGGCGTCGTGCTGGCCGCCACGCCACCGCCGTCCGGCCGGCAGCGACCCGCCGCCGGCAGTTCGGTCACGGACACGCGGCCACGTTAGGATCGGCGATCGAAAGGATTCGACCCGCGTGTCGTCCACCTGGTCGTCCCCCCCTCGCGCCGTGCGCCCGGGCGGTGGCAGGCTGGTCGGCGACAGTCCTCAGGAGGCCTCATGTCCAGCCCGTTCCCGCCGACGTCGTACACGCCGGACCCGACGCTGGCGCACCGCGCGGGCGAGACCACCGTGACGGTCACCGGGCCGGACGGTGCACCGTTGGCCGACGTCGAGGTCACCGTCGCCCAGACGCGGCACGCCTTCGAGTTCGGCAACATCGGCTTCGACCTCATCCCGCTCGCCAACGGGGAGACCGCCCGGCACCCCGACGACGACGTCGAGACGTTCGGCGGGGCGTCGCTCGGGTCGCTGGAGCGCCTCGCGGGCCAGTGGCTGGAGCTGTTCAACACCGCGACCCTGCCGTTCTACTGGGGCCGGTTCGAGCCGCGCCGCGGCCACCCGCAGACCGAGCGCCTGCGCCGCGCGGCCGAGTGGTTCCGCGACCGCGGCGTCGGGCTGAAGGGGCACCCGCTGGTCTGGCACACGGTTCAGCCGGCCTGGCTCCTCGACCTGTCGGTCGAGGAGGTCGAGCGGGTGCAGCGCGAGCGGATCCGCCGCGACGTCGCCGAGTTCGAGGGCCTCATCGACACCTGGGACGCGATCAACGAGGTCGTGATCATGCCGGTGTTCGCCAACGGCGACAACGGCATCACGCGGCTGGCCCACCGGATCGGCCGGATCGCCACGATCAAGCTGGCGTTCGAGGAGGCCCGGGCGACCAACCCGCGCGCGACCCTCCTGCTCAACGACTTCGACATGTCCACCGCGTACGAGTGCCTCATCGAGGGCGTGCTCGAGGCGGGCGTGCAGATCGACGTCCTGGGCCTGCAGAGCCACATGCACCAGGGCTACTGGGGCGAGGAGAAGACGCTGCGGGTCCTCGAGCGGTTCTCCCGCTACGGCCTGCCGATCCACTTCACCGAGTCGACGCTGCTCAGCGGGCACCTCATGCCCGAGGAGATCGTGGACCTCAACGACTACCGCATCCCCGAGTGGCCGAGCACGCCGGAGGGCGAGGAGCGCCAGGCGGACGAGGTCGAGCGGCACTACCGCACCCTGCTCTCGCACCCGGCCGTGCAGAACGTCACCTACTGGGGTCTGTCGGACGACGGCATGTGGCTCGGCGCGCCCGGCGGCTTCGTGCGACGTGACGGCACCACCAAGCCGTCCTACGAGGCGCTGCGCGGGCTCATCAAGGGCGAGTGGTGGCTGGCGCCGACGACGCTGCGCACCGACCACGCGGGGCGGGTCGCCGTCCGCGGGTGGTTCGGCGACTACGAGGTCCGCGCGGGCGGGACGAGCGCGGCGTTCGAGCTCCGCCAGGGCGCCGACGCCGTCGAGGCCCGGCTGGCCTGACGACGCGACGAGGGGGCGGTCCGGGGACGTCCCGGACCGCCCCCGCCGCCGTCCGGGGGAGTCCGCGAGGCGGCCCCGGGGGGCCTTGCCAGGCCCGTCCGACGACGGCGGGTGAAGTGTGGTGTGAAGAGTCCCGACCGCGGCCCCTCCTGCCTTCCCGTCCTCGGGCTTTCCGGGTTACGGTCGGGGTATCGACGACCGGACGGCCGGGTCCACCCCGACCAGGCCACCGGGGCCGCAGCCGCTGCGGGGAGGAGGTGGTCTCGCCCCCGTCCTTCGCCTGTGAGTGCACCAGGTCCCACCGGACGGCCCAGCCGTCCCAGCATCGGAGGTCCAGCCATGGAGATCGTCGTCGTCGGTCGTCACACAGAGGTCCCGGAGCGGTTCCAGCGCCACGTCCACGACAAGCTGAGCAAGATCTCCCAGCTCGCACCGCGCGCGCAGCGGGTCGACGTCGAGGTGACGCACGAGAAGAACCCGCGTCTGTCGGAGATCAGCGAGCGGGTCGAGCTGACGGTACGGGGCAAGGGGCCGGTGATCCGCGCGGAGGCCATGGCGGACGACCCGTACGCGGCGCTCGACATCGCGATGACGAAGCTCATGGAGCGCCTGCGTCGCGCTCGCGACCGCCGCAAGGACCACCACCGCGCCCTGCCGCTGACGCCTGTCGAGGTGCGCGCGGGCGAGGAGGTCGACGGGGCGGTCGAGGCGGCCGACGAGGACGGCGCGGTGGTCGCCGAGGACGGCACCGTCGAGACGGTGCTGGGCGACTCGCCGATCGTCATCCGCGAGAAGCTGCACAGCGCCGAGCCGATGACGCTCGACGACGCGCTGTACGAGATGGAGATGGTCGGCCACGACTTCTTCCTGTTCGTCGACGCCGAGACCTCGCTGCCGTCGGTCGCCTACCGGCGTCGCGGCTGGAGCTACGGCGTCATCCGGCTGGACACGCCGGTGGCGGTGTCCGCGCGGGCCGTGTAGCCCGTCGGCGGACCGCCCGGGTGGCAGGGACGGGGGCCGCGACGCGGACCCGGCCCCGGCGCGCCTGCCCTGACACCCGCCCGCCTCGCCCGTGTCGGTCCCGCGGGCGAGGATGACCGCGTGTCCGCGCCCGCAGCGTCCGCCGCCGCTGCGTCCGGCGAC
>JAEWQZ010000367.1 GCA_023460255.1 Actinomycetes bacterium | reverse complement strand
TCCGCGGCCTGCGCGGCCTCCGCCTGGCGGGCCGACTCCTGGGCCCGGTCGAGCTGCCACGCGCCGAGCCGGGCGCACACGGCGGCGATCGCCAGGAGCACGAGGAGGATGCCCAGCATCCGCGGCGAGCGCGCGGTCCGCCCGTAGGGGGGCCGGTCCTCGATCACGCTGCCACGGTACCCGCCCGGGCCGACCCGCCCCGCGACCGCCCCCACGACCACCCCGCTCCCCCGCGGAGTGGAACGAAACCGCATGTCGAATCGTCACGAGTGGAACGGGACGGGAGCAGTTCGTTCCACTCGGGCAGCGGCCCGCGATGGTGCGCCCGGGTGCCCCGATGTGATGCGATGACCGTGTGCGCAGCGACCGTGCCAGCGATGGTCACGCGAGGCGGGCGGCCGTGGGGCGAACGTCCCCTGTCCTGGCCGACGCGCACGAGAACCTAAGGAGCGGACCGGGATCGACCCGGCCGCCGGCAGCCCTGTGAGGAGAGCGCGATGACCTCAGTCCTGGACAGCCCCGCCGGCTGGCGCACCCGGGAGGTGACGCCCCTGGACGACGAGACGCTCGAGCGCGTGGACAAGTGGTGGCGCGCCGCCAACTACCTCTCCGTCGGACAGATCTACCTGCTCGACAACCCGCTGCTCGCCGAGCCGCTGCACCGCGACCACGTCAAGCCGCGCCTCCTCGGGCACTGGGGCACGACGCCCGGTCTGACGTTCCTCTACGCGCACCTCAACCGGGCGATCGCCGAGCGCGACCAGTCCACGATCTACATCACCGGCCCGGGCCACGGCGGCCCGGGCCTCGTCGCTGCTGCGTACCTCGACGGCACCTACTCCGAGGTGTACTCCGACATCACCCAGGACGCCGAGGGCCTGCGTCGGCTGTTCCGGCAGTTCTCGTTCCCGGGCGGCATCCCGAGCCACGTCGCGCCCGAGACCCCGGGCTCGATCCACGAGGGCGGCGAGCTCGGCTACGCGCTCTCGCACGCCTACGGCGCCGCCTTCGACAACCCCGACCTGCTGGTCGCCGCGGTGGTCGGCGACGGCGAGGCTGAGACGGGCCCGCTGGCCACCAGCTGGCACTCGAACAAGTTCGTCAACCCCGTCCAGGACGGCGTGGTCCTGCCGATCCTGCACCTCAACGGGTACAAGATCGCCAACCCCACGGTGCTGGCGCGGATCGACGACGACGAGCTCAGCGCCCTCATGGTCGGCTACGGCCACACGCCGCACCTGTTCACGGCGGGCTTCGACGACGAGGACGCCCTGTCCGTCCACCGCCGGTTCGCCCTCCTGCTCGACGAGGTGCTCAACGAGATCGCCGAGATCAAGGACCGCGCCGCCCGCGGCGACGAGACCCGGCCGATGTGGCCGATGATCGTCCTGCGCACCCCCAAGGGCTGGACGGGCCCCGACTACATCGACGGCAAGAAGACGACCGGCTCCTGGCGTGCGCACCAGGTCCCGCTGGCCAGCGCCCGGGACACGCCCGAGCACCTGGCGGTGCTGCGGGAGTGGCTGGAGAGCTACGGGCCCGAGGAGCTCTTCGACGCGGACGGCCGCGTGATGCCCGACATCCGCGCGCTCGCCCCGGCCGGGACCCTGCGGATGAGCGACAACCCGCACGCGAACGGCGGGCTGCTGCTGAAGGACCTGCGGCTGCCCGACTTCCGCGAGTACGCGGTCGACGTGCCCACGCCGGGCGGCTCGATCTCGGAGGCGCCGCGCGTCCTGGGCCAGTGGCTCGCGGACGTCATCCGGCTCAACCCCGACAACTTCCGCATCTTCGGGCCGGACGAGACCGCGTCGAACCGCCTCCAGGCCGTCTTCGAGGCGACCGACAAGCAGTGGAACGCGGAGTTCGAGGGCCCCGAGGTCGACGAGCACCTGGGCCGCGCGGGACGCGTGCTGGAGATGCTCTCGGAGCACCAGATGCAGGGCTGGCTCGAGGGCTACCTGCTGACGGGCCGGCACGGCCTGTTCAACTGCTACGAGGCGTTCATCCACATCGTCGACTCGATGGTCAACCAGCACGCGAAGTGGCTGAAGGTCACGGCGGACATCCCCTGGCGCCGGCCGATCTCGTCCCTGAACTACCTGCTGTCCTCGCACGTGTGGCGCCAGGACCACAACGGCTTCAGCCACCAGGACCCCGGCTTCATCGACCACGTGGTCAACAAGAAGGCCGAGATCGTGCGGGTGTACCTGCCGCCGGACGCCAACACCCTGCTGTCCACCTACGACCACTGCCTGCGCAGCCGGGACTACGTCAACGTCGTCGTCAGCGGCAAGCAGCCCGCCCCGAACTTCCTCACGATGGAGCAGGCGATCGCGCACTGCACCCGGGGCGTCGGCATCTGGGACTGGGCGGGCACCGAGGTCGAGGGCGAGCAGCCCGACGTCGTGCTGGCGTGCGCCGGCGACGTCCCGACCCTCGAGGTGCTGGCGGCGGCCGACATCCTGCGCCGCCGCATCCCGGTGCTCAAGGTGCGCGTGGTCAACGTCGTCGACCTCATGCGCCTCCAGGACGCGCGGGAGCACCCGCACGGGCTGTCCGACCGCGAGTTCGACAACCTGTTCACGGCCGACCGGCCGATCGTCTTCGCGTACCACGGCTACCCGTGGCTCATCCACCGCCTGACCTACCGCCGCACCGGCCACGACAACCTGCACGTGCGCGGCTACAAGGAGGAGGGCACCACGACCACGCCCTTCGACATGGCGATGCTCAACGACATCGACCGCTACAAGCTCGTGATCGACGTGATCGACCACGTGCACTGGATGCGCTCCGGCCAGGCGAACCTGCGCCAGGAGATGGTCGACGCGCGGCTGCGGGCCCGGCAGTACACCCGCGACCACGGGGAGGACATCCCCGAGGTGCGTGACTGGGTGTGGCCCGACGCGGGCGAGACGGCCACCGCCGTCGGCGGCCCCGAGCAGGACCGGGTGTCGGCCACCGCCGCCACCGGGGGAGACAACGAGTAGTAGGAGCCATGGCACGCAGCCTGTACATCACCTCGTCGGAGGGTGACACCGGCAAGTCGACGATCGCCCTCGGCATGGTCGACCTGCTCAGCCGCACGGTGCGACGGGTCGGGGTCTTCCGGCCCGTCGCACGCTCGTCCGAGGACCGCGACTACGTGCTCGAGCTCCTGCTCGCGCACGACGGCGTGGAGCTCACCTACGAGCAGTGCGTGGGGGTGACGTACGAGGAGGTGCACGCGGACCCGGAGGCGGCGCTCGCGCGGATCGTCACGCGGTACCACGACATGGCCCGCGAGTGCGACGCCGTCGTCGTGGTCGGCACGGACTACACGGACGTGGCCGGGCCGACCGAGCTGTCCTACAACGCCCGCATCGCGGTGAACCTGGGGGCGCCGGTCCTCCTCGTCGTGCGGGGCACGGGCCGCCGGCCGGAGGCGGTGCGGCAGGCCGCCGAGGTCAGCCTCGCCGAGCTGCGCGCCCAGCACGCGGAGGTCGTGGCCGTCGTCGCCAACAGGTGCGACCCGGACCAGGTCGGCGCGGTGCGCGAGGTGCTGAGCGCGACGCTGCCGTCGTGGGCCGTCCCGGAGGACCAGCTCCTCGCGGCGCCGACCGTGCGCGCGGTGATGGACGCCGTCGGTGGTCACCTCGTGGCCGGCGACGAGGCGCTCCTGTCCCGCGAGGCCCTGGACCTGCTCGTCGGCGCGATGTCGCTGGAGCACCTCCTCGAGCGGCTGACCGACGGCGCCGTCGTCATCACCCCGGGCGACCGCGGCGACATCCTGCTGGGCCTCGTCTCCGCCCACGCCGCCGAGGGCTTCCCGTCGCTGGCGGGGATCATCCTCAACGGCGGGTTCTACCCGCCCGACGTGATCACCCGGCTGGTCGGCGGCCTCGGGCAGCGCCTGCCGATCATCCGCACGGACCAGGGCACGTTCCGGTCCGCCAACCGCGCCGCGTCCGTCCGGGGCCGGCTCTCCGCGGACTCCCAGCGCAAGGTCGACACCGCCCTGGCCCTCTTCGAGAGGTACGTCGACGGCCCGGAGATCCTGCGGCGGCTGGACGTCAGCCGGCCGAGCGTCGTCACGCCGCTGATGTTCGAGTACGAGCTGCTCGCGCGGGCCCGGTCCGACCGGAAGCACATCGTCCTGCCCGAGGGCAGCGACGACCGGATCCTGCGCGCGGCGTCCACCCTGCTCCAGCGTGACGTCGCCGACCTGACGATCCTCGGCAACGAGGCGGCCATCCGGGCCCGGGCCACCGAGCTCGGCCTCGACGTGTCCGGCGCGACGGTCGTCGACCCCAAGGAGGGCGAGCTCTTCGAGCGCTTCGCGCACGAGTACGCCGAGCTCCGCAAGCACAAGGGGATGACCGTCGAGCGGGCCCGGGAGATCGTCGGCTCGGTCTCGTACTTCGGCACGATGATGGTGCAGACGGGCCTCGCCGACGGCATGGTCTCCGGCGCCATCCACACGACGGCGCACACGATCCGGCCGGCGTTCGAGATCATCAAGACGCGGCCCGGCGTCGGCATCGTCTCGAGCGTGTTCTTCATGTGCCTCGAGGACCGGGTGCTCGTCTACGGTGACGCCGCCGTCAACCCCGACCCGACGGCCGAGCAGCTGGCCGACATCGCCATCTCCTCGGCCGAGACCGCCGCCCAGTTCGGCATCGAGCCGCGCGTGGCGATGCTGTCCTACTCCACCGGCGAGTCGGGCACCGGCCCGGACGTCGACAAGGTGCGGGCCGCCACGGCGCTCGTGCGCGAGCGGCGCCCGGACCTCGACGTCGAGGGCCCCATCCAGTACGACGCCGCGGTCGACGCCTCCGTCGCGAAGACGAAGATGCCGGACTCCACGGTGGCCGGGCGCGCCACGGTGTTCGTGTTCCCCGACCTGAACACCGGGAACAACACCTACAAGGCCGTGCAGCGCTCGGCCGGCGCCGTCGCCGTCGGGCCGGTGCTCCAGGGCCTGCGCAAGCCGGTCAACGACCTGTCCAGGGGCGCCCTGGTGCAGGACATCGTCAACACGGTCGCCATCACCGCCATCCAGGCGCAGGCGCTGAACCCCGCTGAGGAGAGCAAGTGAGCGAGCACGTCCTGGTCGTCAACGCCGGCTCGTCGTCGATCAAGTACCAGCTGATCGAGATCGAGTCGGGCGCGGCGCTGGCCGCCGGCCTCCTCGAGCGGATCGGCCAGCCCGTGGGCGCGGTCCGGCACGACGGGCCCGACGGGCGCACGTCGTTCGAGGAGCCCCTGCCCGACCACGAGGCCGGCGTGCGGATGCTCCTGCGCCTCTTCGACGAGCACGGTCCCCGGCGCGAGACGTGGAACCTCGTCGCCGTCGGGCACCGCGTGGTCCAGGGCGGCGACCGGTTCGCCGGGCCGGCGATCGTGGACGCCGCCGTGGAGGCGGACATCGAGGACCTGTGCACCCTGGGCCCGCTGCACAACCCGGCCCACCTGGCCGGCATCCGAGCGGCGCGCAAGGCGTTCCCCGACGTCCCGCACGTCGCCGTCTTCGACACGTCGTTCCACACGACGCTGCCGCCCGAGGCGTACACCTACGCGCTCGACCGCGAGCTCGCGAAGCAGCACGCGATCCGGCGGTACGGCGCGCACGGCACGTCGCACAAGTACGTCTCCGAGCGGACCGCCGCCCTGCTGGGCAAGGACCCGTCGGAGGTGAACGTCATCGTCGCGCACCTGGGCAACGGCGCCTCGATCACGGCCGTCCGCGGCGGGCGCTCGGTGGAGACCTCGATGGGGCTCACGCCGCTCGAGGGCCTGGTGATGGGGACGCGGTCGGGCGACATCGACCCGGCCGTCACGTTCCACCTCGGCCGCGTGGCCGGCATGGGTGTCGAGGAGCTCGACAACCTCCTCAACCGCCGCTCGGGGATGCTCGGCCTGACCGGCTCGTCCGACCTGCGCGACGTGCACGACAGGGTCGCGGCGGGCGACGAGGACGCGCGGCTCGGGCTCGACGTGTACTGCCACCGCCTGAAGAAGTACATCGGCGCGTACCACGCGATCCTCGGCGGCGTGGACGCGATCGCGTTCACCGCGGGCGTCGGCGAGAACGACGACATCGTGCGCCTGCAGACCCTCACGGGCCTCGAGCACCTGGGCATCGTCGTCGACCCCGCGCGCAACGAGGGGCGCAAGAAGTCCGAGACGCTGATCTCCACCGACGACTCCCCCATCGCGGTGTACGTGGTGCCCACGAACGAGGAGCTCGAGATCGCGCGGGAAGCCGTCGCGCTCGCCCGCAGCTCGCGCGGCTAGGGGGTCGCCGGGCGCGCGCCTCAGGCCGGGCGCGCGCCGAGACGGTCGGCGAGGAACGCGACGACGCGCGCGAGCGGCTCGGCCGGGTCGACTCCGCCGAAGCAGTGGTCGGCGCCCGGGACGAGGTCGAGCACGACGTCGGCCGCGCCGGCCGCGAGCAGGGCGTCGTGCAGGCGCACGCTCTGCCGCGGCGGGACGACGAGGTCGGCGTCCCCGGTGATGACAAGGGTCGGGGGCGCGGCGGCGTGGACGTGCGTGATCGGGGACGCGTCCGCGAACGCCTCCGGCGCGTCCTCGGCCAGCGCCCGGAGCAGAACGGCCTCGGGGGTGCTCCGCCGGTCCTCGGGCACCGGCAGCTGGCCGTCGAAGTCCCGCAGGTCGGTCACGCCGTAGAGGACCGCAGCGGCCTGGACCGCCGTCGGGCCGGTGGCCGTGAGCGCGAGCATCGCGGCGAGGTGTCCCCCGGCGCTGTCCCCCGCGACGCCGACGCGCGTCGGATCGATCCGCAGGGCGTCGGCGCGGGCGCGCAGGAACGTCAGCGCGTCCCGGACGTCGTCGAGCTGCGCGGGCCAGGGGGCCTCGCCGGACAGCCGGTAGTCCACCGTCGCGACGGCCAGCCCGGCGGCGACGAGGTCGGCGAACAGCCCGCCGGCCGGCCAGATCTCCGGCAGGAGACGCCGGTCGCCCTCCCACCACGCCCCGCCGTGGACCCAGAGCACGCACGGCGCGGGCGTCGGGGCGTGCAGGGGCACATGGACGTCCATGAGCAGGGGCCGGTAGCCCTGCCGAGCGGCGAACGTGACGCCGCGGTGGCAGACGGCGCCGGGCACGACGGCGGGCACGTCGAGCTCGCCCTGGAGGACGGTGAGCGGGGTGGGGCCGGACATGTCCGGCAGCCTACGTCCCCGCCCACCCCTCCCGGACCACCCCGGTCAGCCGAGGGCGAGGACCTCGCGCACCTCGCCGTCGGCGAGCGCGAGGCAGGCCGCCCGCGCGTCGGCCGCCGAG
>JAEWQZ010000366.1 GCA_023460255.1 Actinomycetes bacterium | reverse complement strand
GTGGTGGTGCTCGCGTGCGACGTCCCGCGCGCCGCGGGCCTGGTGCCGCGGCTCCTGCGGGCACTGGCGGACACGCCCGACGCCGACGGCGCGGTCGCGCACGACGGTGACCACCGCCAGCACCTCGTCGCGGCCTACCGCCGTGCGGCGCTCGTGGACGCGCTGGAGACCCTGCGTGCGGACGGCGGCGTCCGCGACCGCTCGGTGCGGCGGCTGGTCGCGGACCTGCGCCTGGTGGACGTCACGGATCCGGACGGGTCGGCGACCGACGCCGACACCTGGCAGGACGTGGCCGCGCTCGACGCGGCGATGGGAGGAGACGGATGAGTCCGCACGGCAGGCCCGGGCCGGACATCTACGCGTGGGTGGCCGAACTCGTGGAGGCACTCGCGGTGGACCCCGACGTCATCGAGGTGGAGGCCGTCCTCGACCTCGCGCGGGAGACGGCGGCGGAGGTCGGGCGCCCGGCCGTCCCGCTCACCGCCTTCCTGGTCGGCTGCGCGGTCGGGGCGCGGGGCGGGGGCTTCGCCGGATTCGAGGCGGTCGCCGCGTCGGTCACCGACCGCATGCGGGGCTGGTCGCCGGAGGGCCCGCGGTGATCACTGTGCGGTACTTCGCGGGCGCGGCGGAGGCCGCCGGCGTGGAGTCGGAGTCGTGGCCGGCCCGTTCCGTCGACGAGCTGCGCGCCGCGATGGTGGGCGAGCACGGCGCCGCCCTGGCCACGGTCCTCGACAGGTGCTCGCTGCTCGCCGACGGCGTGCGGGTGACCGGGCAGGACGCCCTGCCGGACGGCGCCACGGTGGACGTCCTGCCGCCGTTCGCCGGCGGCTGACGGCCCGCCCGCACGTCCCGTCGCGGGGGGACTCAGCCCCCGATGGCGTTCATCGGTCGCGCGGGTTGCAGGAACGCGGGGTCGTCGATGCCGTGGCCCGCGCGCTTGCCCGCGAGGCAGGCCCGCACCGCCGCCTCCAGCGCGGCGTCGTCGTGGCCCTCGCGGACGAGGGTGCGCAGGTCGGTCTCCTCCCGCGCGAACAGGCAGGCGCGCAGCTGCCCGTCGGCAGTGAGCCGCACCCGGTCGCACGCGCCGCAGAAGGGGGCGCTCACCGACGCGATGACGCCGACCGTCGCCGGCCCGTCGTCGATCGTCCACAGCTCGGCGGGGGCCGAGCCGCGGGCGGGGACGGGGGTGAGGCGGAACGCGGTACCCAGGCGGTCGAGGATCTCGGTCTGGGTGACCATCTCCCGCCGGTCCCAGGTGTGCCCGGCGTCGAGCGGCATCTGCTCGATGAACCGCATCTGGTAGCCGTGGTCGACGGCGAACCGGACCAGCTCGACGACCTCCTCGTCGTTCACCCCGCGCATGACGACGGCGTTGAGCTTGATCGGGTGCAGGCCGGCGGCGTCCGCCGCGGCGAGGCCCGCCAGGGTCTGGCCGAGCCGGTCCCGGCGGGTCAGGGCGCGGAAGGTCTCGGGGTCCACCGTGTCCAGGCTGACGTTGACCCGGGCCAGGCCGGCGTCGGCCAGCGGCGCCGCGAGGGCGGGGAGCCGGAGCGCGTTCGTCGTGAGTGAGACCTCCGGCGGACCGTCGGGCCCGGTGAGCTGCGCCAGGCGGCGCACGACGTCGACGACGTCCGGCCGCAGCAGCGGCTCGCCACCGGTCAGGCGGATCTCGGTGACACCGAGCCCGACCGCCACCCGGGTGATCCGGACGAGCTCGTCGGTGGTCAGCATCGTGGGGCCCGGCAGCCACGGCACGCCCTCGGCCGGCAGGCAGTACGTGCACCGCAGCTGGCACCTGTCCGTGAGCGAGATGCGCAGGTCGCGGTGCACCCGCCCGAAGCGGTCGACCAGGGGCGCCGGCCGGGTCACGTCAGGCCCACCCAGAGGTGCGACCCGTCGGCGAGCACCTCGCGCTTCCACACCGGCAGCTCGGCCTTCACGGCCTCGACGAGCTCGCGGCAGACGGAGAAGGCGAGATCGCGGTGCGCCGTGGCGACCGCGGCGACCAGTGCCGCCTCGCCGACCACCAGCGCGCCCACCCGGTGGCTGACCGCCACGCCGAGCACGCCGTCGCGGTCGCGCGCGGCACGGGCGAGGCGCTCCAGGACGGCAGCGGCGTCGGGGTGCGCGGAGTACTCCAGGGCGACGACCTTGCCGTCGACCGTCGGGTCGTGGTCGCGCACCTGTCCCACGAAGGTGGTCACCGCACCGGCCGCGGGATCCGCCACCGCGGCGAGGTGCGCGCCGACCGACAGCGGCTCGTCACCCAGCCGGGCCAGGAGACGCTCGGGTCGGGTGGTGCCCGTCATCCGTGATCACCGCCGGCGAGCTGGTCCAGCAGGTGGGACAGGAGGGGCAGGAGCACGGTGAGACCGTCGGCGACCCCGCCGGGGCTGCCGGGCAGGTTGACGACGACGACCCCGTCGCGGGTCACCCCGGCGAGCCCGCGGGACAGCACGGCGGTCGGCACGGTCGACGCCGAGGCCCGCCGGATCGCCTCCGCGAGTCCCGGGAGCTCGCGCTCGAGGAGGGGCCGCGTGCCCTCGGGTGTCTCGTCGCGGGGACCGACCCCGGTGCCGCCGCTCGTCACCACGACCCGGGCCCCCGCGGCCGACGCCGCGCGCAGGGCGGCGCCGACGCTCGCCGCGCCGTCGGGCACCACCTGGAGGTCGACGGCGAACCCTGCCTCGGCGAGGAGGTCGCGTGCCGTCGGACCGGAACGGTCGTGGGCCGTGCCGGCGGCGCACCTGTCGGAGACGACGACCACGGTGGCTCGGGACGCGGACGGGGTCATCGCAGCTCCACCACCAGCGCGGTGAACCCGCTCGCCGGGTAGGTGGCCCGTGCGGCGTGCGCGACGGGCCCGATGTGGGTCGTGGCCGCCAGCAGCTCCTCGACGAGCACGCGCAGCTCGAGGCGGGCGAGCGGCGCGCCCGGGCAGACGTGGATCCCGGTCCCGTACAGGAGGTTGTCCGAGGGGTCACGGTCGAGCCGGAACTCGTCGGGGTCGCCGGTCACCGCCTCGTCGCGGTTCGCCGAGGCCCACAGGAGCGTCACCGGCTCCCCGGCGCCGATCTGCCGGCCGCCCACCTCGACGGCCCTCCTGGTCCGGCGCCGGTTGGCCACGAGGGGCGGGTGGATGCGCAGCAGCTCGTCGACGGCCGGCGGCACGGCGTCCGGGTCGCGGCGCAGCAGGTCCTGGACCTGTGGCCGCTCCGCGAGCCCGTGCACGAGGATCCCGACGCAGGCGGCGATCGTGCTCAGCTCGCCCACCGTCCAGTTGCGGATGAGGCTGACCAGCTCCGCGTCCGTCAGCGGCCGGCCGCCGACCCGCTCGGTGAGCAGCTCCGCCGTCACGTCCGTCACAGCGGGGTCCGCGCGCCGTGCGTCGAGCTGGGCACGGATGTGGCCGTCGAACTCGAGCGCGACGGCGGTCAGCGCATCCGGGTCGCGGGTGAGCGAGGCGCGGTGGTTGCGCAGCGTCCAGTCGCGCAGCGGGCCCTCCAGCTCGGTGGGCCAGCCCATGAAGGCGCTCTGCACCCGCAGGGCGAAGGCACGGGCCAGCGGCTCCATGACCTCGGTGGGTCCGCCCAGGGGCAGGTCCGCGACGAGGTCCCTGGCGATCGCCCGGCAGCGCGGGGCGAATGCCGCCATCCGCTCCGGGGTGAAGTAGCGCTCGTTCACGCGGCGGTGGGCGCTGTGCTCGGGCGGGTCCATGCCGTTGGGCACCGAGACGCGGGAGGAGACGACGTTGGAGAACGTCTCGTGGTCGCGCGCGGCAGCGGCGACGTCCGCGTGGCGGAACAGGGTCCAGCCCTGGGGGGCGCTGTGCGCCACGGGACAGCGCGCGCGCATCTCGTCGTACGCCGCGACCTGGTCGGCCAGGACCTCGGGCGCGCGCGGGTCCCAGTCCTCGCCCGCGTCGTGCGTCACCTGCGTCTGCGTGTGCACCCGGCCACGCTACCCACCGGAGCTCCCACCGGCGCGCGCCAGTTCCGGTAATACTCACGCCATGAGCGCGGGGAGCACGGGGCGAACCCTGGCGTCCGCGCGCCGTCTGGCCATCCTGCGCTTCCTGCGCGAGCGCGGAGAGCCGGCCCTCGTCACCGAGGTGGCGCGGGCGACGGGCCTGCACCCGAACACCGCGCGCGAGCACCTCGACCGTCTCGTCCAGGCGCGGTTCGTCGCCAGGGACGCCGAGCACCGCGGCACGGCAGGGCGCCCCCGCCTGCGGTACCGGCTGCTCCGCCGTCCGGCCGCGGCGACGGCCGACCAGCGGTTCCGGACGGTGTTCCTGGAGCGGGCCGCGGAGGGCGTGGCGAGTGCCACCGCCGATGCGTCCTCGCAGACCCAGGTCGCACGGCAGCTCGCGGCGTTGGAGCTGCATCTGGACGACCTCGGCTTCGCCCCCGAGACCGAGGCGCCGGCGCGGACCATGCACCTGCGCCGGTGCCCGTACGCCACGCTCGCCCACGAGCGCACCGAGCTCATGTGCGAGGTCCACCTCGACCTGGCGCGCGACGTGCTCGCGGCCGAGGGCGGGCCGGTCACGGCAGAGAGCCTGGAGCCGTTCGTCGGCCCGCGGCACTGCCTCCTGCACCTCGACGGGTTCTGATCCGACCCCGGACCAGGGTTTTCACGGGAGTTGCGGGTTCTTCCCCTGGCGTCGGTCGACGAGACTCGACAGGATGGCGGCGGGACCGTTGCCGCTTGAGGCGTGCGGAGGAACGATGGCGATCTTCAAGCCCGGCGTGGACCTGCGGCAGTGGGATCCCGAGGACCCGGAGCACTGGGACTCCCGCTTCGCCTGGCGAACGCTGTGGATCACCACCTACAACCTCACCCTGGCCTTCTGCGTCTGGTACCTCGTCAGCGCGATCGCGCCGCGACTGACGACCATCGGCTACGACCTCAGCGACGCGCAGCTCTACTGGCTCGTGGCCGTGCCCGGGCTCTCGGGCGGCCTCATGCGCCTGATCTACATGTTCCTCCCGCCGATCGTCGGCACCCGGACCCTCGTCGGCGGCTCGGCGACCCTCCTCCTGCTGCCGATGCTCGGCTGGACTTTCGCGGTGCGCAACGTCGACACCCCGTACTGGGTGCTGCTCCTGCTGGCCGCCGCGGCCGGCGTCGGCGGCGGGGCGTTCTCGGGCTTCATGCCCTCGACGAGCTACTTCTTCCCGAAGCGGATGGCGGGCACCGCGCTCGGGCTCCAGGCCGGCCTGGGCAACTTCGGGGTGAGCCTCATCCAGTTCCTCACCCCCTGGGTCGTCGGCTTCGGCCTCCTCGGGGTCACCGCCCTCACGCCGCAGGAGAAGATCGACGGCGGTCAGATGTGGCTGCACAACGCGGGCCTGGTGCTCGTCCCGTGGGTGATCCTCGGCATGGTGCTCGCGGCGGTGTTCCTGCGGCGGGTGCCGGTGGAGGCGAACTTCCGCCAGCAGCTCGACATCTTCCGGGAGAAGCACACCTGGTACATGACCGCGATCTACCTCATGACGTTCGGCGCCTTCTCCGGCTTCGCCGCCCAGCTCGGCCTCATCATCAAGAACGAGTACGGCAGCTTCGCGGACGCCCCCGACCCGCTGAAGTACGCGTTCCTGGGACCGCTCGTCGGGTCGGCGACGCGGGCGGCCTGGGGACCGCTGTGCGACAGGTTCGGCGGCGCGGTGTGGACGTTCGTGGCCGGCGTCGGGATGACGCTGAGCACGCTGGTCACGGCGTTCTTCCTCAGCCCGACCTCCCGGGACCAGTTCGGGCCGTTCCTCGTCGGGATGCTCGTCGTGTTCTTCTTCGCGGGCATCGGCAACGCCGGCACCTTCAAGCAGATGCCGATGATCTTCCCCCGGCGCCAGGCCGGCGGGGTCATCGGCTTCACCGCGTCCGTCGCGGCCTTCGGCCCCTTCCTCGTGGGGATGGCCCTGTCCGCGATCTCGCCGCGGGCGTTCTTCTTCGGCTGCGTCGTGTACTTCGCGGCCTGCACGGTGCTCGCCTGGGTGCAGTACGCCCGCCCGGGAGCACCCCGACCCAGCTGACGACCCCCGTCCGGCCCACGGCCGGGCGGCCCCGCTCGTACCTCGCCCACGAAGGAGACCGAGATGACGGAGACCGGGACGGACACCGCCACCGGACCGGCGGCGGGGCTGGACGGGCCCGCGTCCGACGCGATCCTGCGGCTGGGCCGGCACCTGAGGCGGGGCGAGGTCTCCGACGACCTGCGGACGCTGCACCAGGTCGGCGGCCGGGACGCGGACACCTTCTACCGGGACCGCTGGAGCCACGACAAGGTGGTGCGCTCGACGCACGGGGTGAACTGCACGGGCTCGTGCTCGTGGAAGGTCTACGTCAAGGACGGGATCATCACCTGGGAGTCGCAGCAGACCGACTACCCGTCGGTCGGGCCGGACCGCCCGGAGTACGAGCCGCGCGGCTGCCCGCGGGGCGCGGCGTTCAGCTGGTACACGTACTCCCCGACCCGGGTGCGCTACCCGTACCTGCGCGGTGTGCTCCTCGAGCTGTACCGCCAGGCCCGTGCGCGGACAGGTGACCCGGTCGAGGCATGGGCGAGCATCGTCGACGACCCCGAGGCGTCCCGCCGCTACAAGTCCGCGCGCGGCAAGGGCGGGCTCGTCCGGGCCACGTGGGAGGAGGCGCTCGAGATCGTCGCGGCGGCACAGGTGCACACGATCCGTCGCTACGGCCCCGACCGGATCGCGGGGTTCTCGCCGATCCCGGCGATGTCGATGGTCTCGCACGGGGCCGGGGCCCGGTACCACGCCCTGCTCGGCGCGCCCATGCTCTCGTTCTACGACTGGTACGCCGACCTGCCGGTGGCCTCCCCGCAGGTCTTCGGGGACCAGACGGACGTGCCCGAGTCCGGGGACTGGTGGGACGCCGGGTACCTGATCATGTGGGGCTCCAACGTCCCGGTCACGCGCACGCCTGACGCGCACTGGATGGTGGAGGCCCGCTACCGCGGCCAGAAGGTGGTCGTCGTCTCCCCGGACTACGCGGACAACGTGAAGTTCGCGGACGAGTGGCTCGCCGCGGCGCCCGGCACCGACGGGGCGCTCGCCATGGCCATGGGGCACGTCGTGCTGCGCGAGTTCTACGTCGACCGCGAGGTGGGGTACTTCGCGGACTACGCGCGGCGGTTCACCGACCTGCCCTTCCTCGTCCGGCTCGACGAGGCCGACGACGGCGCGTACGTCGCCGGGAAGTTCCTCACCGCCGAGGACCTGGGCCCGACGTCGGCGGCGGAGGCGAACGCCGCTTTCAAGACGGTCCTGCTCGACGCGCGGACCGGTGAACCGGTGGTGCCCGGGGGCTCGCTCGGCCACCACTACGGCGAGGCGGACGCCGGCCGGTGGAACCTGGACCTCGACGGTGTCGAGCCGATGCTCTCGGCCGGCGGCGCCGTCGTCGGCGCACCGCAGGCGGGCGAGACGGTCGAGGTGACCCTGCCGCGGTTCGACACGCTCGACGGCGCGGCCTCGACGGTTCGCCGAGGCGTCCCGGTGCGCCGCGTCGGCGGGCACCTGGTCACCACGGTGCTCGACCTGCTGCTGGCGCAGTACGGGGTCGGGCGACCGGGGCTGCCGGGCGAGTGGCCGACCGGGTACGACGACGCGAGCCAGCCGTGCACACCCGCCTGGCAGGAGCAGTTCACCGGTGTCCCCGCGGCGAAGGCCGAGCGGATCGGTCGCGAGTTCGCGGCGAACGCCGAGGAGTCCCGCGGGCGGTCGATGATCCTCATGGGCGCCGGGACGAACCACTGGTTCCACTCCGACACCATCTACCGCTCGTTCCTGGCGCTGACGACCCTGACGGGGTGCCAGGGGGTCAACGGCGGCGGCTGGGCGCACTACGTCGGACAGGAGAAGTGCCGTCCCGTCACCGGGCACGGCCTGTACGCGAACGCTCTCGATTGGTCCCGCCCGCCGCGCACGATGGTGCAGACCGCCTACTGGTACCTGCACACCGACCAGTTCCGCTACGACGCGTTCGGCGCGGACACGCTGGCGGCCCACGTGCCCGGCCGCTCCGGCGGGCACCTGACGGGCAAGGCGACGGCCGACATCGTGGCGCAGTCGGCCCGGCTCGGCTGGATGCCGTCGTACCCCACGTTCGACCGGAACCCGCTCGACCTCGCGGACGAGGCCGACGCCGCGGGCGCGCCCGTGCCCGAGCACGTGGTCGCGGAGCTGAAGGCCGGCCGGCTGCGCTTCGCCGCCGAGGACCCGGACGCGCCCGAGAACTTCCCCCGGGTGCTGACCGTGTGGCGGGCGAACCTCCTCGGCAGCTCCGCGAAGGGCAACGAGTACTTCCTGCACCACCTGCTGGGCACGGACTCGAACCTCCGGGCGACGCAGACGCCCCCGGAAGCCCGCCCGCGGGACGTCGTCTGGCGCGACGAGGCGCCGACCGGCAAGCTCGACCTGCTCGTCTCGCTCGACTTCCGCATGACGAGCACGACCGTGTACTCCGACGTCGTGCTGCCGGCCGCCACGTGGTACGAGAAGCACGACCTCAACACGACGGACATGCACCCGTTCGTGAACTCGTTCAGCCCTGCGATCGCGCCGCCGTGGCAGACCCGCACCGACTTCGACATCTTCCACGGGATGGCGCGTCGGTTCAGCGAGCTCGCGGCGGAGCACCTCGGCGTCCGGCGCGACGTCGTCGCGGTGCCCCTCACGCACGACACACCCGACGAGCTGGCCACCCCGCACGGCGTCGTCCGCGACTGGAAGGCGGGGGAGTGCGAGCCGGTCCCCGGCGTGACGATGCCGAAGCTCGTCACGGTGGAACGCGACTACGGGGCGATCGCCGCGAAGATGGCGACGCTCGGGCCCCTGCTCGACACCCTGGGTGCCACGACGAAGGGCGTCACGTTCGACGTGGGCGAGGAGATCGCCTACCTCGGTCGCAAGAACGGCGTCGCGCAGGGCACTGGGAGCGTCGTCGAGGGGCGACCCCTGCTGACCCGTGACGTGCACGCCTGCGAGGCGATCCTGGCGCTGTCCGGCACGACGAACGGGCGACTCGCGGTGCAGGGCTTCCACACGCTGGAGAAGCGCACGGGGACGCAGCTGGCGGACCTGGCTGCCGAGCACGAGGGCAAGCAGGTCACCTTCGCGGACACGCAGGCGGCACCGACGACGGTGATCAGCTCGCCGGAGTGGTCCGGGACGGAGCACGGGGGTCGCCGGTACTCGCCGTTCACGATCAACGTCGAGCGGCTCAAGCCCTGGCACACGCTCACCGGGCGCCAGCACTTCTACCTCGACCACGACTGGATGACCGAGCTCGGCGAGGGCCTGCCGGTGTTCCGGCCGCCACTGAACATGGCGGCGCTGTTCGGCGAGAACGCCGTGGGCCACACCGAGGAGGTCGACGGCGCGAGCGGCGCCGTGGGCGTCACCGTGCGCTACCTGACCCCGCACAACAAGTGGTCGATCCACTCCGAGTACCAGGACAACCTGTTCATGCTCTCGCTGTCCCGCGGTGGCCCCACGATCTGGATGAGCGACCAGGACGCCGCGAAGGCGGGGATCGCCGACAACGACTGGGTCGAGGCCGTGAACCGCAACGGTGTCGTTGTGGCCCGGGCCGTCGTCTCGCACCGGATGCCGGAGGGCACCGTCTACATGCACCACGCGCAGGACCGGCTCATCGACGTCCCGCGGTCGGAGACCACCGGCAAGCGGGGCGGCATCCACAACTCGCTGACCCGGCTGCTCATCAAGCCCAGCCACCTCATCGGCGGGTACGCCCAGCTCTCGTACGCGTTCAACTACCTCGGCCCGACGGGCAACCAGCGGGACGAGGTCACGGTGGTCCGCCGCCGCAGCCAGGAGGTGACGTACTGATGCGCGTGATGGCCCAGATGGCGATGGTGATGAACCTCGACAAGTGCATCGGGTGCCACACCTGCTCGGTCACCTGCAAGCAGGCGTGGACGAACCGCACGGGCACCGAGTACGTGTGGTTCAACAACGTGGAGACCCGGCCCGGCCAGGGCTACCCGCGCACCTACGAGGACCAGGATCGCTGGCAGGGCGGATGGACCCTCAACAAGCGGGGACGCCTCCAGCTCAAGGCCGGCGGGCGGCTGAGGAACCTGTTCACGATCTTCGCCAGCCCCAAGCAGCCCTCGATCGACGAGTACTACGAGCCGTGGACCTACGACTACGAGCGGCTCACCAGCGCCCCGCTCGGTGAGCACACCCCGGTCGCCCGGCCGAAGTCGCTGCTCTCCGGCCAGGACATGCAGATCTCCTGGAGCGCCAACTGGGACGACGACCTCGGCGGCGCTCCCGCGCTCACGCAGGCGGACCCTGTGCTCGCCAAGGTCTCGGACAAGGTCCGGCTCGAGTTCGAGCAGACGTTCATGTTCTACCTGCCGCGGATCTGCGAGCACTGCCTCAACCCGTCGTGCGCCGCCTCGTGCCCGTCCGGGGCGATCTACAAGCGGGCCGAGGACGGCATCGTCCTGGTGGACCAGGACACGTGCCGCGGGTGGCGCAAGTGCGTGACGGGCTGCCCGTACAAGAAGGTCTACTTCAACCACAAGACCGGCAAGGCCGAGAAGTGCACCTTCTGCTTCCCGCGGATCGAGGTCGGGCTGCCGACCGTGTGCTCGGAGACGTGCGTCGGCCGGCTGCGGTACATCGGCCTCGTCCTGTACGACGCCGACCGGGTGCTGGAGGCGGCCAGCGAGCCCGACGAGACCAAGCTGCTCGCGGCGCAGCGCTCGGTGTTCCTCGACCCGGACGACCCGCAGGTGCAGCGTGCCGCGGAGGCTGCGGGCATCCCGCGCGACTGGGTGGACGCCGCGCGGCGCTCGCCGATCTGGTCCCTGATCCACCGGTACGAGGTCGCCCTGCCGCTGCACCCGGAGTACCGGACGCTGCCCATGGTCTGGTACATCCCGCCGCTGTCCCCGGTCGTCGACGTGGTCCGGGAGACCGGGGAGGACGCCGAGGACCGCGGCAACCTCTTCGCGGCGATCGACGCGTTGCGGATCCCTGTGGAGTACCTCGCCGAGCTGTTCACGGCCGGTGACGTCGCGCCGGTGGACGCGGCGCTGCGCCGGCTCGCAGCCATGCGCTCGTACATGCGTGACATCTCCATGGGCCGCGACGGCGACCCGTCGATCCCCGCGTCGGTGGGCATGTCGGCCGTGGACATGGAGGCCATGTACCGCCTGCTCGCGCTCGCCAAGTACGACGAGCGCTACGTCATCCCGACGGCGCACGCTGAGCAGGCCCACTCGCTGGAGGAGCTGGCGACCGAGTGCTCGCTCGACTACGACGGCGGACCCGGCATGGGCGGCTCCGGGCCGTTCGGCGAGGGGTCGGGGCGAGGGCTGAACGACCCGATCGCGGTGGAGAACTTCCACATGCTCGCCCAGCGTCAGACCGCCGACACGGTCGCGGACCCGGCGACCCGCAAGGCACGGGTGAACCTGCTCAACTGGGACGGCAAGGGCGCCCCGCCGGGGATGTTCCCGCCGCGGCGGTCCGAGCCGGCGGTCCCCGCCGAGCCGGGGGAGGGCACGTGAACCGCGTCGCCAGGGCCCGTGCCGCGCGAGGGCTCGCCACGCGGGAGGCGGC
>JAEWQZ010000365.1 GCA_023460255.1 Actinomycetes bacterium | reverse complement strand
GCTCGAGCAGCGCCGCGCGGGTGTCGTGCGCGCCGCCCCGGCACCCGCGGGTGACGGACGCCTCGTGCACACGACGCCGCACGTCGCGCCGTCGAAGCCCGGCGAGCGCCGGCTGCTGGCTGTACAGCTGGAGCTCGATCAACCAGCCGGACGCGTGCCCGCGCTCGGCGGCGGCGGCCCGCGCGGCCGCCACCGCCTCCGGGCTCAGACCCTCGAGGTCGGCCTCGTCGATGAGCAGCACGGCGGTCTCGTTGGTCTCCGCCAGCAGTGCCTGCGCGAAGGACGTCTCCAGCGAGGTGATCCGGCCGTTCAGCGCGCGCAGCTCCTCCTTCGCGGACTCCGGCAGGAGCACGCCGGCGCGGCGCATGTCGGTGCGCAGCGTGTGCAGGAGCCAGGCGGCGTCGTCCGCCAGCACCACCTCGCCGACCTCGACCCGCGCGGCCAGGGCCTCCAGCCGCGCCCCGAGCGCCGCGTCGAGGTAGATCGCGTCGTGGTGGGCGGCGAGCAGCGGGGCGACCTCGGCCTCGATGGCGTCGAGCTCCGGGGACGTGTCGGCGCTCGTGCGGTTGAAGAACTCGAGCGCGACGCGCGTCAGGAGCCGACCGGCCTGCTCGAGCGCCACGAGCGTGTTCTCCTCGGTGGGTGGTGCGGGGTCCGCGACGACGGCGTCGACCTCCGCACGGTGCTCCGCCATCGCCGCCCGGAACGCGGGGCGGTAGTGCTCCGGGCGGACGGCACCGAAGTCGGGCAAGCCGTACGGCAGCACGGAGGGTGCGGCGAACGGGTTCGTCGGGTCGAGGTGCTCGGTCATGGTGTCCTCTCGTCCTGGGCGACGGCGGCGTCTCCCGGCCAGGGCTCGTTCGGGGTGCGCGGGTCCGCGCGCAGGATGGTCCCGACCCACGCGTCGCGGCGCACGCCCTCGCGGTGCACGATGTCGGCCCGGACGGTGCCCTCGATGCGGAAGCCCGCGCGCCACGCCACGCGCCGCGAGGGCCAGTTGCCGACGATCGCACGCCAGACCACGCGGACGAGGTCCAGCCCCTCGGGGTCGAGCGCGTGGGCGAGGACGAGGCGCACGGCGTGGTCCATCACCCCTCGGCCACGCGCCCAGGACGCCAGCCAGAACCCGATCTCCGCCGACCCGTGCTCGATGCGGTGCAGGCCGACCAGGCCGAGGAGCGCGCCGTCGTGGTCCCGCACGGCCCAGGTCAGCTCCGTGCCGGACTCCCAGCCGGGCCCGACGACGTTCGTCAGGAAGGCCCGCGCGTCCTGCTCGCCGTACGGCTGCGGGATCGGCACCCACTGGGCGATCCGCGGGTCCTGGCAGGCGCGGGTGATCGCCTCGACGTCGTCCTCGGTCGGCGGGTCCAGCCGGACGACGTCGTCGGACATCAGGGGGCGGCGCACCGGCTCACCCTACGCACCGCCCGGGCGTGCGTCAGCCGAGTTCCGCCCGGTCCCGTCCGGCGTCCTTCGCGCGGTACATGGCCCGGTCGGCGCGGCGCAGGACGTCGTCCGCCACCTCACCGGCCACCCAGCCCACGACCCCCGCGCTGAACGTGACGGCCGCGTCGTCCGGGAGCGTGACCCGGTCGCGGACCCGCTCCTGGAGCTCGCGGACCAGCAGGACGGCATCCTCGGGCGAGGTGCCCGGCAGGACCAGGACGAACTCCTCGCCACCGAGCCGGCCGGGGGTGTCCGTGGCGCGCACCCGCGCCCGCAACGCGTCCGCGACGCCGGTGAGGACCGCGTCTCCCACCGCGTGCCCCCAGGAGTCGTTGACGCGCTTGAAGTGGTCGAGGTCCAGGACAGCCACGGACAGCTCCCCGCCGTACCGCGAGGCGAGGGCCACCGCGTCCCGGAGCTTCTCGAGGGACCGGCGGCGGTTCGCGAGCCCGGTGAGCTCGTCGTGCATCGCGAGCTGCTCGAGCCGGGCGTTGGCCTCGGCGAGCTCGGCCTCCATCCGCGTGCGCTCGGTGATGTCGAGGACGAAGGTGACCTTCCGTGGGCGCCCGTCCGGTCCGACGATGCGGCACGCGTCGGCGAGGATCGTGGCCCGGCTGCCGTCGCGGCGCTCGACCTCCCACTCGCCTCGGATCTCCGCCCCCTCACGCAGGAACCTGTCGTGCAGGTCCGCCAGCTCCGCCCGGTGCTCCGCGGGTACGACGAGGGTGAAGGCACGTCCCAGGAGCTCGGCGGCCGGGTACCCGTAGAAGCGCTCGTAGGCGGGGTTCACCTGCTCGAAGATCCCGCGCTCGTCGGTGATGCAGACACCCACCGGGGTCGCGTCGATGATCGTGCGGAGGAGATCCTGCGGCGCGGCGGGCACGACGTCATCGGTCATGGCGACTCCTCTCGCTCCTGATCCTGTCACCCCCGCCACGCCCAGGCGGTCGCGTGGGCACACGGCGGCAGGCGTCAGCCGAGCACCTCGGCCACCTCGGCGAGGGGCAGGCCGTGGGCGGCCGCGACGCCGCCGTGCAGCACGGCGCCGTCGTGCACGTTGAGCCCCCGGGCGAGCGCCCCGTCGGCACGGCACGCTGCGCGCCAGCCCCTGTTGGCCAGCACCGCGAGGTAGGGAAGCGTCGCCGCGGTGAGCGCGAGCGTCGACGTCACGGGCACCGCCCCCGGCATGTTCGTCACGCAGAAGAACAGCGCGTCGTGCACCTGGAACGTGGGGTCGGCGTAGGTCGTGGGCCGGGACCCCTCGAAGCACCCGCCCTGGTCGATCGCCACGTCGACGAGAACCGACCCGGGGCGCATCTGCGCCACCGTGGCGTCGTCGACCAGGTGCGGCGCCCGCGCACCGGGCACCAGCACAGCGCCGACGACCAGGTCGGCCCGCAGGACCGCCTGGTGCACGGCGAGCGGCGTGGAGGCGACCGTGTGCACCCGCCCGCGGTAGGTCGCGTCGAGCTCACGCAGCCGCGGCACGCTGACGTCGAGCACCGTCACGTCGGCGCGCAGGCCGACGGCCATGTCCACCGCGTGCCGGCCGGCCGTGCCGGCGCCGATCACCACGACCTTGCCGGGCGGGGCGCCGGGAACGCCGCCGAGCAGGACCCCCCGCCCGCCGTGCTGCTTGAGCAGGTGGTGCGCGCCCTCCTGGGTGGCCAGACGCCCGGCAACCTCGCTCATCGGGGCGAGCAGCGGCAGCGCGCCGTCGCTGTGCTCGACGGTCTCGTACGCGATGGCGGTGGTGCCGGCGGCCAGCAGGGCATCGGTGCAGGACCGGCTCGCCGCCAGGTGCAGGTAGGTGAACAGCACCTGGTCACGGCGCAGGAGCGGGTACTCGGCCCGCACCGGCTCCTTGATCTTGCACACGAGGTCCGCCGCCCACGCGTCCGCGGCGTGCGGCACGATCCTCGCCCCCGAGGCCGCGTAGGCCTCGTCGGGCCACCCGGCCCCGACGCCGGCACCCGCCTGCACGAGGACCTGGTGGCCACCCTCGACGAGGCTGTGCGCCCCCGCAGGCGTCAGCGCCACCCGGTACTCGTGCTCCTTGACCTCGGTCGGGATGCCGATCCGCACCACACCCTCCTCGCGCCGGTCCGACGGACGGCACGGCACCCGCGCACCCCGGTCCGGGGAGCCGGCGACCGCGACGGCCTGGAGGCAGAATCGCACGACCGGCGCGTCCGCACGTGCTGGACTGGCGCCCATGTCGTTCCACAAGCACCGGCGCGGCGCACCGGCCGGGTTCTTCGCCTGCGAGGCGGCCGGCCTGCGCTGGCTCGCCGTTCCCGACGGGCCGCGCGTCGTCCGCGTCCTCGCGGTGCACGACGACGGCCTGGAGCTCGAGCACCTCGTGCCGGCCGCCCCCGAGCCGGCCGCCGCCCATGCC
>JAEWQZ010000364.1 GCA_023460255.1 Actinomycetes bacterium | reverse complement strand
GGCCCGGGCGCGGTGTCGGTGGGGTCCGTCGCGGGGTGCCCCGGACCGGTGGCGGCGGGGTGCGGCGCTTGCGACATCGGTGCCTCCTGGACGGTCGCGGACCGGGTCGTCGTCGACCCGGCTGCCGATCACTCTTCCGTGCCCGGCAGGGCGGCGCCACCGCCGCACGAGAGCGTGCAGGCCGCCCTCGACCGTGGCTTGCGATCGGCCCGCGCGTCTCGCCGCGCGCGTCGTGCTCTCGGCGAAGTGCTCTGGCGGGCGTGTGGGACCTAGGTCCTACAGTCGCGAGCGTGGACACGACAGCAACCAACGACCCGGCCATCGTCGCGCGCGGCCTGGTCAAGCGGTACGGCGACGTGACAGCGCTCGCCGGGGTGGACCTCACGGTGCCGCGCGGCACCGTGCTCGGGCTCCTTGGGCCCAACGGGGCGGGCAAGACCACCGCCGTGCGCATCCTCAGCACGCTGCTGCTGCCCGACGCCGGGACCGCGAGCGTCGCCGGCGTGGACGTGGTCCGCAACCCGCGCGAGGTGCGTCGACGGATCGGCCTCTCCGGCCAGTACGCGGCCGTCGACGAGTACCTCACCGGCTTCGAGAACCTCGTCATGATCGGCCGGCTCTACCACCTGGGGCGCGCCGCGGCGCGGGCCCGGGCGCGCGAGCTCCTCGCGCAGTTCCGGCTCGAGGACGCCGCGGACCGGCCGAGCCGCACGTACTCCGGCGGCATGCGGCGCCGGCTCGACCTCGCGGGGGCGCTCGTGGCGGATCCGCCGGTGCTCTTCCTCGACGAGCCGACCACCGGCCTCGACCCGCGCGGCCGGACCGAGATGTGGGACGTCATCGGCGGGCTCGTCGCGGGCGGCACCTCGCTCCTGCTCACCACCCAGTACCTCGAGGAGGCGGACCGGCTCGCGGACGAGATCGTCGTCATCGACCACGGCCGGGTCATCGCGCAGGGGACGGCCGACCAGCTCAAGGCCCAGGTCGGCGGCGACCGCCTCGAGGTCACGGTGCGGGACGGCGCCCGCGTCGCCGAGGCCGCCGCTCTCCTCGCGCCGCTCGGCGTGGCCGAGCCGTCGGTCGACGAGCACCGGCGCGCCGTGCTGCTGCCGGTCAGTGGCGGCTCCGCCGTGCTCACCGACGGGCTGCGCCGCCTCGACGCGGCGGGCGTCGCGATCGACGACGTCGGCCTGCGTCGCCCGACGCTGGACGACGTGTTCCTCACCCTGACCGGGCGCCCGGCCGAGGAGTCCGCCGAGGACGCCGACGCGTCCGCGGACGCCGCCGACGGCGCGTCCGCCCGCACCCACCGCGAGGAGGTGGCCCGATGAGGGTGCCCATGGTCATCGCCGACGCGGACGTCGTCGCGCGCCGCAACATCATCAAGATCAAGCGGGTCCCGGACCTGCTCGTCTTCACCACGCTCCAGCCGATCATGTTCGTGCTGCTCTTCGCGTACGTGTTCGGTGGGGCGATCGGCGACTCGCTGGCGGGCCAGAACAGCCTCGCCTACCGCGAGTTCCTCATGGCGGGGATCTTCGCCCAGACCGTCGTGTTCGGCGCCACGATCACCGGGTACGCGCTCGCCGAGGACGTGCGCAAGGGCATCATCGACAGGTTCCGGTCGCTGCCCATGGCCCCCTCGGCGGTGCTCACGGGGCGCACCTTCAGCGACGTCGTCAACAACGTGCTGGTCCTGCTCGTGATGTCCCTGACGGGGCTCGTCGTCGGCTGGCGGATCAGGGGGTCGCTCGGCGAGGCGGTGCTCGGGTACCTGACGCTGCTCGCCTTCGCCTACGCGATCTCCTGGATCATGGCGTGGGTCGGGATGCTCGTGCCGAGCCCGGAGGTCGTCAACAACGCGGCGTTCATCATCATCTTCCCGCTGACCTTCATCGCGAACACCTTCGTGCCGCTCGAGACGCTGCCGACGCCGCTCCAGCGGTTCGCCGACTGGAACCCCGTGTCGTCCGTCACCCAGGCGGCCCGGGAGCTGTTCGGCAACATCCCGCCGGGCACGCCGGAGCCGAGCGGATGGGCGCTCCAGAACCCCGTGCTCTACACGTTCCTGTGGGCCGTGGGCATCCTGCTGATCTTCGTCCCGCTCGCGAACGCCCAGTACCGCAAGGCCGCCAGCCGCTGACGCGGGGCGGGCCGGCGCGCAGCCTCAGCCGACGAAGTCGTAGTGCCAGTACTCCGGGTTGCCCGGGTCGGTCACGGCGAGGTTCACCCAGCCGTAGGCCGGGCCGTTGGCGACCAGCCACTCGTACCGCGGGGTGCCGAAGTCGTAGGCGGCCCACTCCCAGGTGTCGAACGCGGTGCCCGTCCCGTGGTTCGACGTGCCGGGGCGGGCCGCCAGCGAGCCGAACAGCTCCCGGGCGCGGACCTGGTCCGCGTACGACCGGTACGACAGCTCGATGGCGATGTTCTCCCCGAACTCCGCGCGGAAGGCCTCGTTCAGGCGGACCAGGGCGGCGGCGGCGTCGGTGCGCAGCCACTGCTGGTTGCCCTGGGAGTCGGTGCACCACGACAGCGCGGTCATCGCCGAGCGCGGCATGTTCCCGTTGCTGCCGTCGCCCTCCGCGGTGGGCACCGACGTGTAGAACAGGCCCCCGCCCGAGGGCTCGTACGACGCGGGGCTGCCACAGTCCGGCGCGGCCCCGTCGTAGGGCCACCCGCGGGCCTGGAAGCCCCTCGGGCGGGCCGCGGCGGCGTCCTGCTCGGCCTGCCAGGCCACCTGCGCCTCTGCGACGGCGGTGGTGCCGGCGACGACGGCCGCCGTGAGCGCGACGAGCGTCGCGGTCTCGTCCGCGGAGGGATCGGGCGGCGGGGCCGCCAGGAGGTCGCGCGCCTG
>JAEWQZ010000363.1 GCA_023460255.1 Actinomycetes bacterium | reverse complement strand
CGATCGACGTCGTCGGGACCGACCACGCGCCCCACTCCCAGGAGACCAAGGACTGCGAGTGGGCGGCCGCGGCGTTCGGGATGATCGGCCTCGAGACGGCGTTCGCGGTCGTGCACGGGCTGATGGTGGCCAGCGGACGGATGAGCTGGGCGGACCTCGCCCGCGTGATGTCCACCGCGCCCGCCCGCATCGGCCGGATCGACTCCGGTCCGACGGCGCAGGGGCGCCCGCTCGCGGTGGGCGAGCCTGCGAACGTCGTGCTCGTCGACCCGGCCGCGCGCTGGGTCGTCGACCCCGCGCAGGGGGCGAGCCTGTCGCGCAACACCCCCTTCGCCGGTCGGGAGCTGACGGGACGCGTCGTCGCGACCTTCCTGCGGGGCGTGCCGACGGTCCTGGACGGCCGGCCGGTGGCCCGGGACGGGGCGGTGCGGTGAGCGACCCTCTCAAGGTGGTCGCGGTGGCCCTCGTGGTCGCCGCGGCGTTCGCGCTGATGTGGTGGGGGTGGCGCGCCCGCGCGGCCCGCTCGGCCGCCCTGGTCCCGGAGCTTCCCCCGGTGCCGGACGTGCCGGCCCTCGGGCCGCCGCGGCTCGCTCCGTTGCCGGTCACCTACCTCGCGACGGCCGACGCCGCCGACCGCCTGGCCCGTGTCGCGGTGCACCGACTGGCCGTGCGGGCCCCCGCCACGGTGGCCGTGCACGACGCCGGGGTGCTCGTCCAGCGGGTGGGCGCCCCCGACATCTTCGTCCCGGCCGGCGCTCTCCTCGCCGTCTCGCGTGCCTCCGGCATGGCGGGCACGGCCGTCGGGGCCGACCGCGTCGTCGTCCTGCGCTGGGCGCTCGGGGCGGCCACACTCGACACGGGCCTGCTGCCGCGGCGGGCCGACGACTGCGCCCCTCTCGCCGACGCCGCCAGCGGCCTCGTCGCGGGGGCCGACACCGACAGGAGTGCCGGATGACCAGAGCCGATGCGACGGAGGCGGTGCTCGTCCTCGAGGACGGCCGCACGTTCCGCGGAGAGGTGTACGGGGCGCGTGGGTCGACGGTCGGGGAGATCGTCTTCAACACCGGGATGACCGGGTACCAGGAGACGCTCACCGACCCCTCGTACCACCGGCAGATCGTGGTCATGACGGCACCGCACATCGGCAACACCGGCGTCAACGACGAGGACCCCGAGTCGAGCCGCATCTGGGTCGCGGGGTACGTCGTGCGCGACCCCGCGCTCAGGCCCTCGAGCTGGCGGTCGCGGCGCGACCTCGCCGACGAGCTGTCTGCCCAGGGCGTCGTCGGGATCAGCGGCCTCGACACCCGCGCCCTGACCCGGCACCTGCGCGAGCGGGGCGTCATGCGCGCCGGCATCTTCTCCGGGGACGCGCTCGTCGACAGCACGGGTCGCACCCGCGGCGCGCAGGATCTGCTCGACGTCGTCGCGGCGGCGCCGCCGATGGCGGGCGCGGACCTGGCGCGGGAGGTGTCGGTCCCCGAGCCGTACACCGTCGAGCCGCTGCGTGGGCCGGCGAGCCCGGCCGGGGCGGCGGCGACGGTGGTCGCGGTCGACCTGGGGATCAAGTCGATGACCCCGCACCGTCTCGCCGAACGGGGGGTGCGCACGCATGTCGTGCCGGCCACGTCCACCGTCGAGGAGATCCTCGCGCTGGAGCCCGACGGCGTGTTCTTCTCGAACGGGCCCGGTGACCCCGCCGCGGCCGTGCACGAGGTCGAGCTGCTGCGGGAGGTCCTCGACCGCCGGATCCCGTTCTTCGGGATCTGCTACGGCAACCAGCTCCTCGGTCGCGCCCTCGGTTTCGGCACGTACAAGCTCGCCTACGGCCACCGGGGCGTGAACCAGCCGGTGATGGACCGGCGGACGCGTCGGGTGGAGGTCACCGCCCACAACCACGGCTTCGCCGTCGACGCCCCCACCGACGAGGACGCGGTCGCGCCCTTCGACGGCGGCCGGTACGGCAGGGTGCGGGTGAGCCACGTCGCCCTCAACGACGGCGTCGTCGAGGGACTCGAGTGCCTCGACCTGCCCGCGTTCTCCGTGCAGTACCACCCCGAGGCCGCCGCCGGCCCGCACGACGCCGGATACCTGTTCGACAGGTTCGTCGAGCTCATCTCCGCCCACCACGCCCCCGAGGAGCCCGATGCCGCGGCGCACTGACCTGTCCAGCGTCCTCGTGATCGGGTCCGGCCCGATCGTCATCGGTCAGGCCGCGGAGTTCGACTACTCGGGCACCCAGGCGTGCCGGGTGCTGCGGGCCGAGGGGCTGCGCGTCATCCTCGTCAACTCCAACCCGGCGACGATCATGACCGACCCGGAGTTCGCGGACGCGACCTACATCGAGCCGATCACCCCCGAGGTGGTCGAGGCGATCATCGCCAAGGAGCGTCCGGACGCGATCCTGCCCACGCTCGGCGGCCAGACCGCCCTGAACACCGCCATCGCGCTCGACGAGCGGGGCGTGCTCGCCCGCTACGGCGTCGAGATGATCGGCGTGAACACCGCCTCGATCCATCTCGCCGAGGACCGGCAGGCATTCAAGGAGGTCGTCGAGCGGTGCGGTGCGGAGAGCGCCCGCAGCGTCATCGCGCACACGATGGACGAGGTCCTGGCCGCCGCGGACGAGCTCGGGTACCCCGTCGTCGTCCGGCCGTCGTTCACGATGGGCGGGCTGGGGTCGGGCGTCGCCCATGACGAGGCGGAGCTGCGCCGGATCGCCGGTGCGGGCCTGCACTACTCGCCCACCACCGAGGTGCTCCTCGAGGAGTCCATCCTCGGCTGGAAGGAGTTCGAGCTCGAGCTCATGCGCGACAACGTGGACAACGTGGTCGTCGTCTGCTCGATCGAGAACCTCGACCCGATGGGCGTGCACACGGGTGACTCCATCACCGTCGCGCCGGCCCTGACCCTGACGGACCGGGAGTACCAGCGCCTGCGCGACATCGGTATCGCGGTGATCCGCGAGGTGGGTGTCGACACGGGCGGCTGCAACATCCAGTTCGCGGTCCACCCGCAGACGGGGCGCGTCATCGTCATCGAGATGAACCCGCGGGTCTCGCGGTCGTCGGCGCTGGCCTCGAAGGCGACCGGCTTCCCGATCGCGAAGATCGCCGCGCGCCTCGCCGTGGGCTACACCCTCGACGAGATCCCGAACGACATCACGGGTTCGACGCCCGCCTCGTTCGAGCCGGCGCTCGACTACGTGGTCGTCAAGGTGCCGCGGTTCGCGTTCGAGAAGTTTCCCGGGGCCGACCCGACGCTGACGACGACCATGAAGTCCGTCGGCGAGGCGATGGCTCTGGGCCGCAACTTCACGGAGGCGCTCGGCAAGGCGATGCGGTCCATCGACAAGGCGGGCACGACCTTCCACTGGGCGGGCGAGCCGCCGTCGGGGGCCGATCTCGCCGAGCTGCTCGACGCGATCCGCGTGCCCACGGAGCAGCGGCTCGTCCAGGTGCAGCAGGTGCTGCGGACGGTGGGCTCGCCCGGCGGGACGAGCGTCGAGGACGTGTACGGGATCACGGGGATCGATCCGTGGTTCCTCGACCAGATCTGCCTGGTCAACACGATCGCGGCCGAGGTCGCGGGCGCAGGCGAGCTGAACCGGGAGCTGCTGCGCCGCGCGAAGCGGCACGGGCTCTCGGACCGGCAGCTGGCGAGCCTGCGCGGCATCTCCGAGGACGCGGTGCGGGAGGTCCGGCAGGCCCTCGGCCTGCGACCGGTCTTCAAGACCGTCGACACGTGCGCCGCGGAGTTCGCGGCGCGCACGCCGTACCACTACTCGGCCTACGACGAGGAGACGGAGGTCGAGCCACGCGAACGGCCTGCCGTCATCGTGCTCGGGTCGGGACCGAACCGGATCGGGCAGGGGATCGAGTTCGACTACTCCTGCGTGCACGCGGTGCTGGCGCTCCGCGAGCGGTACGAGACGGTGATGGTCAACTGCAACCCGGAGACGGTCTCGACGGACTACGACACCGCCGACCGCCTGTACTTCGAGCCGCTGACCTTCGAGGACGTCATGGAGGTCTACGCGGCCGAGGCCGCCGTGGGTCCCGTGGCCGGGGTGATCGTGCAGCTCGGCGGCCAGACGCCGCTGTCGCTGGCGGCCAGGCTGGAGGCGGCCGGGGTGCCGATCCTCGGCACGTCGCCGTCGGCCATCGACGCGGCGGAGGACCGGGGCGTCTTCGGCCGGGTGCTCGTCGACGCCGGACTGCCGGCACCGGCGTTCGGGACCGCACGCTCGCTCGCCGAGGCGACCGAGGTGGCCCGTCGGATCGGGTACCCGGTCCTCGTGCGGCCGTCCTACGTGCTCGGTGGTCGCGGGATGGAGATCGTCTACTCCGACGAGCAGCTCGCCGAGTACGTCGTGCGCGCCCTCGGGGACGCTGCGGCGGCGCCCGGCGCGGGACCGTCGTCGGAGATCCCGCCCCTGCTCATCGACAGGTTCCTCGACGACGCGATCGAGCTCGACGTCGACGCCCTGTACGACGGCACGGAGCTGTACCTCGGCGGGGTGATGGAGCACATCGAGGAGGCCGGGATCCACTCCGGCGACTCGGCCTGCGTCCTGCCACCCGTGAGCATCTCCGCCGCGGAGCTCGACCGTATCCGCCGCTCGACCGAGGCGATCGCCCGCGGTGTCGGCGTGCACGGGCTGCTCAACGTGCAGTTCGCCCTGGTCTCCGACGTGCTCTACGTCCTGGAGGCCAACCCGCGGGCGTCGCGCACGGCACCGTTCGTGTCGAAGGCCACCGGGGTGCCCCTCGCGAAGGCCGCCGCGCTCGTCATGGCCGGTGCCACGATCGCCGAGCTCCGCGCGGACGGGGTGCTGCCTGCCGAGGGCGACGGCGGCGCGCTCGGGCTCGACGCGCCGCTGGCGGTGAAGGAGGCGGTCCTGCCGTTCCGCCGCTTCAGGACCGCCGCGGGGGGCGTGGTCGATTCGGTGCTGGGACCGGAGATGCGCTCGACCGGTGAGGTGATGGGCATCGACGTGGACTTCCCGACGGCGTTCGCCAAGTCCCAGGCGGCGGCGTTCGGCGGGCTCCCGACGTCGGGCACGGCGTTCATCTCGGTGGCCGACCGGGACAAGCGGGCCATCACCTTCCCCGTGAAGCGGCTGACGGAGATGGGCTTCACGATCCTGGCCACCGAGGGCACCGCGGCTGTGTTGCGGCGCAACGGGATCGCGTCCCGCATCGTGCGCAAGGCCTCCGAGGGCCGCGCCCACGGCGGGGAGACGATCGTGGACCTCATCGGTGCCGGCGAGGTCGACCTGGTCGTCAACACGCCGTCCGGTCAGGGGGCCCGTGCCGACGGGTACGAGATCCGGACCGCGACGGTCGCCGCCGACAAGCCCATCATCACGACGGTGCAGCAGCTCGCGGCGGCCGTGCAGGCGATCGAGACCATCCAGGCGGGGCCGTTCGGCGTGCGGAGCCTGCAGGACCACGCCTTCGAGCTGCGCGAGAGGATGGTGCGGTGAGCGGCGCGGGCCCCATGCCGTTCGGTGCGCGGCTTGCCGCGGCCATGGACCGCCACGGGCCGCTGTGCGTCGGCATCGACCCGCACCCGGGCCTGCTGGCGGCCTGGGGCCTCGACGACGACGCCGCCGGGCTACGCCGGTTCGCGCTGACGGTGGTCGAGGCCCTGGTCGGAGAGGTCGCTGCGCTCAAGCCGCAGTCGGCGTTCTTCGAGCGGCACGGCGCACGGGGCGTGGCGGTCCTCGAGGAGGTGCTCGCCGCGGTCCGTGGGGAGTCCACGCAGGTCGTCCTCGACGGCAAGCGCGGCGACATCGGGTCGACGATGGCCGGCTACGCGGACGCGACGCTGCGCCCAGGGGCACCGCTGGCCTGCGACGCCCTCACCGTCAGCCCGTACCTCGGCGTCGGGTCCCTGGCCCCGGCCGTACGCGCCGCGGAGGCGG
>JAEWQZ010000362.1 GCA_023460255.1 Actinomycetes bacterium | reverse complement strand
TCATCGGGGGCGCGATCGGGCAGCTCCTCGTCGGGCCGTTCGCCGACCGCGTCGGGCGCCGCCGTCCCGCGCTGCTGGGCATCGGGCTGCACGTGGTGCTCTCCCTGCTGTGCGTCGTCGCGCAGGGGATGACCCAGCTCGCGGCCCTGCGGGTCGGGCAGGGCCTGGTCTCGGCGGGGGCGACAGTCGTCGCGTTCGCCGTCGTCCGCGACCTCTACCACGGTGCCGAGGCCGCCCGGCTGCTCTCCCGCCTGATGCTCGTCATCGGTGCGGCGCCGCTGCTCGCGCCCTCGGTGGGTGGCCTGGTCGCGCACCAGTGGGGGTGGCGCGGGGTGTTCGTCACCCTCGCCGCGCTGGCGGCGGTGATCTGGCTGGTCACCCTGCGCTTCCTGCCGGAGACGCTGCCCCCGGCCCGCCGGGCGTCGCGCGGGCTGCCGACGGTGCTGCGCGGCTACGGCCGGATCCTTCGCGACGGGCACTTCCTCGCCCTCGGCGTGCTGCCCGGGCTGTGCATGGGCGTCGTGATGAGCTACGTCGCCGGGTCGTCGTTCGTCTTCCAGGTGGAGCACGGCCTGTCCAAGGGCGGGTTCGCGGCCCTCTTCGCCGGCGTCGGCACGGCGCTGGTCGCCGGCGCGCAGGGCAACGCGGCGGTGGTCCGGCGGGTCGGGCCGCTGCGGCTCCTGCGCACGTCGCTGCCCGTGGCGGTCGTCATCGCGTCGGTGCTGGTCGTCGTCGCGGTGAGCCGGGCGGGGGGCCTGGTCGCGACGGTCGCGATGCTCGTGCTCACCCTCGGCTCGATCGGGTTCATCCAGGCCAACGCGTCGGCCCTGGCCATCTCGCGGCACGGGGAGCGGGCCGGCACGGCCGCAGCGGTCCTCGGGTTCCTCCAGGCGGGGCTGGGCGGCGCGGTGAGCTCCGCCGTGGGGCCCCTCGGCGGGGACACCGCGGCGATGACCGGGATGATGGCCGGGTCGCTCGGCGTCGGGCTCGTGGTGCTGGCGCTCGGCACGCCCGCCTACCGTCGGGGAGGTTGGCTGAGCGCCGTCGACACCGAGCCCGTGCCGCCCCCGCCGGACGCACCGGGGCTGTCCGACGCCGGGCCGGGCGTCGGGCCGGGCGTCGGGCCGGAGGCGGAGCCCCCTACGCTGACGCGATGAGGTGGCGCCAGGTCGCGGAGGCCGTCGGACTGCTGGACGGCGGCGGCGTGGTCCGGCCCACGGTCTTCGCGGAGATGTCCGCGCTCGCCGCGCGCACCGGCGCCCTGAACCTCGGCCAGGGCTTCCCGGACGTCGACGGGCCCGCGCACGTCGTGGCCGCCGCGCAAGCGGCCCTCGCGTCGGGCCGCAACCAGTACGCGCCCGGCGACGGCGTGCCCGAGCTGCGCCGCGCGATCGCCGACCACCAGCGGCGCCACTACGGGCTCACGTGGGACCCGGACAGCGAGGTGCTCGTGACGACCGGGGCGACGGAGGGCATCGCCGCGGCGGTCCTGGCGCTCGCCGGCCCGGGCGACGAGGTGGTCACGCTCGAGCCGTACTACGACTCCTACGCGGCCGTCGTCGCGATGGCCGGGGCGCGTCTGCGAACCGTGCCCCTGGCGCTGGGGGACGGGCCGCGGTTCAGGCTCGACGTCGCCGCCCTCCGGGCGGCGATGGGGGAGCGCACGCGCGTCGTGCTGCTCAACTCCCCGCACAATCCGACGGGTGTCGTGCTCGGGCACGACGACCTGGCGGAGGTGGCACGGCTCGCGGCCGAGACGGGCGCCGTCGTCGTCACCGACGAGGTCTACGAGCACCTGACGTACGGGACGCGGCACGTGCCCCTGGCGACGCTGCCCGGGATGGCCGGGCGGACGCTCACGGTGTCGTCGGCGGGCAAGACCCTGTCGTTCACCGGCTGGAAGGTCGGCTGGGTGACCGGCCCCGCGGAGCTGGTCACGGCCGTGCGGACCGTGAAGCAGTTCCTCACGTACACCTCCGGCGCACCCCTGCAGCCGGCCGTCGCGGCCGCGCTCGCCGACACCGACGGGCGGGTGGCGGAGTACGTCGCGACGCTGCGCGCGTCGCTCGAGGCCCGGCGCGACCTGCTTGTCGCGGGGCTGGGGGAGGTGGGGTTCGGCGTCGTCGTGCCCGACGGCGGCTACTTCGTGGTGGCGGACGCCGCGCCGTTCGCCGACGACGGCGCGCAGCTGTGCCGGGAGCTGCCCACGCGGGCGGGCGTCGTCGCGGTCCCCGTGAGCGCGTTCTGCCGGGCGGGGTCGCCCGCGGCGCAGCGGCTGCGGACGTGGGTGCGGTTCACGTTCGTCAAGCGCGAGGAGGTGCTCGCCGAGGCGGTGGAGCGCCTGCGCGGGCTCGGGGCGTGACGGACCCGACGGCGCCGCGGGACCGACGTCCCCACCCTTGTTCACAGGTGTGGAAAACGGACATTCCCGGCATCCGACCGGACGTGTCCGTGGGCGCTCAGTGCGACAGGGGGCAACCGGCGCAGGTGACCGGCCGGTCGTCCGGCACCATCGCGGCGACGCCGCAGCCGCCGGCCACCGAGCACGAGGCCGTGCCGACCAGCCCGGCCGCGACCAGCTCGGTGAGGACGGCGGTGACGAGGTCGGGCGGGAGCCCGGTCCGTGCGGCGATGGTGCTCGGCGTGCCGCCCCGGCGCACCTCCTGGAGCACGCGCGCGACGACGCTGCTCGGCTTGCTCTGGGCGAGTCCTCCGGCGGGTGCGGTGCTCACAGCACACCCCCCAGCCGGGAGCCGACCTGGAAGACGAGCACGGCCATCACCCACGCCACCCCGAGCTGCACGCCGACCATCCGCACGGTCCACGCCCCGCCGAAGCGTCGCCACTGCTCCGAGGCCGTCGCCAGGCAGGGCGTGTAGCCGAGCACGAAGACCATGAACGCGAGCGCGGCCGCCGAGGCGTGCCCACCGGAGCTGGCCTCGAGCGTCGTGCGCAGGTGCCCGCCGAGGCCCTCGGGACTCTCGTCCGCCACCGCGTAGGACTGGGCCAGGGCGCCGACGGCGACCTCCTTCGCCACGAACCCGGTGACCAGCGACGCCGAGAAGTGCCAGTCGTCGAACCCCGCCGGGGCGAACACCGGCGCGACGGACTCGGCCACGGCCCCGTAGAGGGAGTCCTCGACGCGGACGTCCCCACCGACCGGCGCCGGGCCGGCGACCGGCACGGCCATCAGCACCCACACCACCGTCAGCGTCGCGACGATGATGCCGCCGGCCTTCACCGCGAAGCCCTCCACGCGCGTCCACACCGAGCGTGCGATGCCGCGCAGGTGGGGCCGCTGGTAGGCGGGCAGGACGATGAGCAGCGGCTCGCGGCGGAGGTCGTCGAACACCGTCCGGCGCAGCACCAGCCCCCCGGCGACGACCAGGACGATCGACAGCAGGTACATGCCGAAGATCGCGGTCCCCGCGTGCTCGGGGAAGAACACCCCGGCGAGCAGCACGTAGACGGGCAGCCGTGCCGCGCACGTCGTCCAGGGCACGAGCATGCCGGTGAGCAGTCGCTGCCGGGCGGACGGGAGGGTCTGCGTCGCCGCCACCGCCGGGACGTTGCAGCCGAAGCCGATGACGATCGGCAGCATCGCGCGGCCGTCGAGGCCGATGACGCGCATCAACCGGTCGGCGAGCACCGCGGCGCGCGCCAGGTAGCCGGAGTCCTCGAGCAGCGCCAGGGCGACGTAGATGATCGCGAGCAGCGGCAGGAACGTCAGCACCGTCCCGACGCCGACGAGCACGCCGTCGACGAGCAGCCC
>JAEWQZ010000361.1 GCA_023460255.1 Actinomycetes bacterium | reverse complement strand
CCCGCGAACGGGTTGGACTCGGTGGCGGCCTGCGGCGTCCAGGAGCCACTCAGGCTGGTCGCCGTGAAGGAGCGGAAGTAGCGACCCTGGGAGCCGATCGCCTCGACGATCATCAGGTACCGGTCCTGGCCCTGGAGCTTGTAGACCTGGACGGCCTCGAACAGGTTGTTCGTCGAGTCGCTCATGACCACCGTCGAGCTCGACCCGAAGCTCCCCGGGAAGTTGCCGATGGGCATGCTGGCCCGGTAGATCCGGCCGTTGTCGCCGGCGAAGAACAGGTACATGTTCTGGCCGTCGCCGATGAGCGCCTGGTCGATCGGACCCGTGGACGAGTTCGAGATGCTCCCGCTGAACAGCGTCTGCGGTGCCGACCAGCTGTTCACGTTCGCGGGGTTCGTCGACGTCCGGTACGAGAAGGCCGGCCCACCCCACTGGTAGGCGAGCACCCAGACGTTCTTCGGGGCGAAGTAGAACAGCGTGGGCGCGACGGCGCTGAAGGGCATCGCGTTCTGGCTCGCGGAGCCCATCTGCGACCAGGAGCTGAACAGGCCGAAGTTCATCGAGCCCCAGGACGTGCCGAAGTCGTGCGTCGTCGCGTAGACGAGCTGCTGGCCGTTGTAGGGGGCGACAGTGAAGTCCTTCAGCGAGGCCCAGCCGGACCTCGGCTGCGCGAGCACACCCGTGGACGACCAGCGGTAGGTCGACGGCAGCGAGCAGGTGCCCGACGGGGGCGGCGTCGTCGTCGGGGTGGGCGTCGGGGTGGGCGTGGGCGTCGGCGTGCTGCCGCCGTCGACCCGCACGAGCTGCCACTGCTGGTTGGCCCCGCCCCAGCTCGTGTACTGCACGACGGCGGCGCCGTCGGCGTTCGAGGCGCCCTGGACCTCCACCGCCTTGCCGGAGTGGCGGCTGATCAGGGTCACGTACCCGCCGTCGACGTCCTGCAAGCGGAACTGCTGGTTGGACTGGTTGTAGTCGGTGTACTGGACGATCGCGCCGCCGTTGGCGGTCGACCAGTTGTACACGTCCAGCACCTTGCCCGACAGGCGGGACTTGAGCCGGTAGTAGCCGTTGCCGGAGTCGACGAACTGCCACTGCTGCTGTGCGCCGTCGTTGCGCGCCCACTGCACGATCCGGGCGCCGTTGTTCGTCGCCAGGTTGTACACGTCCAGGGCCTTGCCACTACCCCGGTTGATGAGCACGTACGACGCGTTGGTGTCGACAGTGGCCGCCGCCGCCGTCGGGGCGGTGGCGACCATCAGCGCACCCGCGGAGGCGGCCATCGCCGCCGCCAGGAGAACCGACGCCCAGCGGCGCCGACGTCGTCGCACCGGGCTCACGGCGCCGGGTACACGTGCTCGTCTCATGCTGCTCTCCTCCGTGGGATCGGTGGGTCGCCGGTGAGGTCGACGGCGAATGTGAGCCTTAACACTCGCCCGGGCGGCACCGTCCGTTGAAGGGGTCCCGGCGAGCCGAAACGGTTAGGCGACCGTCGGCCTGCGCATGCGGCCCACGGAGCCCGGTGGCAGGGTGCTGGGCATGAAGACGCTGATCATCGCGCTCGTCGTCGCATGGATCCTGCTCTCGGTCATCGGCGCCGTCGTGGAAGGTCTCCTGTGGCTCACTGCCATCGCGGTGGTGGCGCTACTCGTCACGGCCGCCGTCGGGTGGTTCAAGCTCCGCCGCGCCTTCGACCGACGGACCGACGGGTGAGCGCTCGCCACGCGGCCCGCCGTCGGGCGACGGCCTGAGCCCGCCCCCGCCGTGCCCACGGCTCTTCCCGCCGTCCTGGGCCTGCTCCTGGCCGGGGCCGCGCTGCTGGCGGCCGGCACGCGCCTCGCCCGGACCGCCGACTCCCTCGCCGAGCGGACCGGCCTGGGGGACGCCGTCGCCGGCGCCCTCCTCCTGGGCGCCGTCACGTCGCTGCCGGGCATCGCCACGACCGTCACAGGAGGGCTCGCGGGCGACGCCGCGTTCGCGCTGGCCAACCCGGTCGGCGGCGTCGCGATCCAGACCGTGTGGCTCGCCATCGCCGACCTCGCCTACCGGCGGGCCAACCTTGAGCACGCCGCGGCGTCGCTCGAGAACGTCATGCAGGCGCTCATCCTCGTCGCGCTCCTGGCGGTCCCGGTCGTCGCGTACGCCACGCCGGAGCTCGTGTGGGGCTGGATCCACCCGGCGACGGTCCTCATCCCGCTCCTCTATGCCTACGGCTTCACCCTGCTGCGCCGCATGCGCGCCGAGCCCATGTGGCAGCCGACGGCGACCCGCGACACCCGCACGGACGACCGGCTCGCGACCGGCGAGGACGGCGACACACCCCCGCCGGCCGCCACCGAGCAGCAGCCCGACGGCCGGACGACGCCTCGGCTCTGGATGACCCTGGCCGCGCTCGCCGCCGTCGTTGGCCTGGCGGGGTGGGTCATCGGCCGCTCGGGCGTGGACCTCATCCGCGCGACCGGACTGCCGAGCGAGGTCGTGGGCTTCACCTTCACGACGGCGCTGACGTCGCTCCCGGAGCTCGTCGTGCTCGTCGCGGCCGTGCGCATGGGCGCGCTCACGCTCGGGGTCGGCAACATCATCGGCGGGAACGTCTTCGACCCCCTGATGATCGCCGTCGCGGACGTGTCGTACGTCGACGGGTCGGTCTACGCGGCGGCCGGGCCGTCCAGCCTCGTGCTGCTCGGCGGGACGATCCTCATCACCACGCTCCTCGCGGGCGGACTGGTCATGCGCGACCGCACCGGCGTCGGGTTCGAGGGCGTGAGCCTGCCCCTGGCCTACGCGGGCACCGTCGCGCTGGCCGTCGTCGTCGCGACGTGACCGGCTGCCTCGCGGGCGGTGGAGGGGGTGTCATCCGTGGCAGAGTCGTGACGTCGAGCGGGACACCCCGGGGGCCTGACGGGCTCACGATCGGGTCATGAGAGGACGTCTCCGCGTGCTGTCCCTCGCGGCCTGTGGACGGCGCGACGGGCGCGCGCGGCCTGTGGACAGGGGGTCCACAGGGGGCCCCTGTGGAGTAAATGCGCAGGTCAGAGGCTTGTGTGGGTCAGCTGGGTGCACTAGAGTCGAACGCGTGTACGACACCGCTTCGGCCCCTCACCGCGAGCCCTCGGCTGCCCTGGCGCAGCTAGATGCGCTCGTCGGTGCTGCCGCGGCGGTCGGCGGCGCGCTCGCGGGATGTGCCGGCTGGAACGCCTCGCAGCGGCGCGAGGCCCTCGGCCGGCTCGACAGGGTGGCGGGGGTGCTGGCGACGGCCCGGGCAGCGGTCATCGTCGCGGAGGAGCGGGCAGCGGGCTCCGTCGGCCCGGGCGACCGGGACTTCGTCGCGACCCGCGCCCGCCTCGCGCGCACCGGACTGGGCGAGGCGCGGCGTGAGGTGCGCCAGGCGCAGACGCTCGCCTCGCTCCCCACGGTGGCCGACGCCGTCGGCGCCGGACGCATCCCGCTGCCCCACCTCGACGCGCTCGCCCGCGTGACCGAAGGTGCGGGCGAGCGAGCGTCCCGTCAGCTCGCCCGCCCCGAGACGCAGGAGCGCCTCGTGCGGATGGCCGAGCGCCAGTCGGTCCGTGAGTTCAGCACGGCCGCAGCGCGGCTCGTCGCCTCCTTCGACCCTGCGAGCCTGGAGGCGACGGCCGCCGGGCAGCGACGCGAGCGATTCTTCGTGATGTCCCGGCAACCGGACGGCACCCTCCTGCGGGGCCGGCTCGACAACGTCTCGGCGGAAGCCCTCCGGACGGCGATCGCCGCCGTCGGGCACGCGCCGGACGCCGACCGCACCAAGCAGCAGGCGGACGCCGACGCGCTCGTGGCTCTCGCCGAGCGCGCGACCTCGGGAACCGCGGGCGTGCGGGCGCGCAAGGTCTCGGCTCGGGGCGGGCTCCTGCCCGACGTCGAGCAGGACGCGGCCGATGCGCGCGTCTCCGGGACGTCCTCCCGGCCGACCGTCTCGGTCCTCGTGCCCGCCGAGACGTTCGCGGAGCTCCATCGGGTGCAGCGATGCCGGATGGCGGCGGCCGACAGCGACACCGGCAGCGGCAGCGGCAACGGCGAGGAGCACCCGGAGAGCGAGTGGCGACCCGCGGAGCCGGCGATGCTCGAGGACGGCACGGCCGTCGCGATGTCCGAGCTCGCGCGCGTGCTGTGCGACTGCGAGGTGGGTCGCATCGTCATCTCCGCCGAGGGGCTGCCGGTCGACCTGGGCCGGAACGAGCGCCTCTACACGAGCCAGCAGCGCCGCGCGGTGATCGTCCGGGACCGCCAGTGCGCGTGGAACGGGTGCGACGTGCCCGCGGCGTACTGCGAGGTGCACCACATCCGGTGGTGGGAACGGGACCGCGGCCCGACGTCGATCGAGAACGGTGTCCTGCTGTGCTCGCACCACCATCACGTGGTGCACCGCATGGACCTCGAGATCGTCCGGTTGAGCCGGCCCCCGCGGCGGCGCCCGATGCTCGGTGACCCGGTCCGCTACGTCTTCCGAAGGCGAGAGGGCCGAACCGTCAACGCACCACCGGGCACCAGTGAGCCCGCCGAGCTGGCGATCGCGGGGTGAGGCACGGATGCGCTCGTCAGCTGCGCGCCGTCGGCCCCTCGGGCGAGCCGGAGGCCCGCGGCACCGGCCGCCCCGGACGGGACCAGAATCCGCCGGCCATGAAGGCGGCGACGACCGCGAGGACCGCGTAGCCGATGCGGAGCCACAGCGGCTCGAATGCCACGGCGAAGGCGCCGCACGCGCACCCGACCACCAGCAGCAGGACGGCCCGGGCACGGTACGTCCGGGTCGCGGCGACGCCTGCGATCGTCAGCACGGCCACGGCAGCGGGCAGGCTCGGGAGCCAGTCGTCCATGCGGTTCATCTCCAGTGTCGTCCGGACCCGAGCATGGCACGGGGCGCCGTGGCGACGTGGGCGACCCGATGAGTTCCCGTCCGCACGAGAGTCGGAACGGGCAGCGCCCGGCTCCGGGCACCCGGGCACCGGGCACCGGGCACCGACACGACGGGAGCGCCATGATGACCGCCACACCCACGCACCGGACCCTCGACGTCCCCGGCGCGACCATTGCGTACGACGTGCACGGCCCCGCCCCGACGCCGGGCGGGACACGCCCGCTCCTGCTCATCGGCCAGCCGATGACGGCCGAGGGCTTCGGCACCCTGGCCTCGCACTTCCAGGACCGCCCGGTGCTCACCTACGACCCGCGGGGACTCGGGCGCAGCACCCGGCACGACGGGGAGACGACGCACCGGCCCGAGCAGCAGGCCGACGACCTGCACCGGCTCGTGGTGAGCCTCGGTGTCGGCCCCGTCGACGTCTTCGGCAGCAGCGGCGGGGCCGTAACGGGCCTCGCCCTCGTGGCACGCCACCCGGCCGACGTCGCCACCCTCGTCGCGCACGAGCCGCCGGTGCTCGGCATGCTGCCCGACGCCGACGCCGTGCTCGCCGCGAGCCGGCGCGTGACCGAGGTCTACCACCAGCGCGGCTGGGGCGCCGGGATGGCGGCGTTCATCGCTCTGACCTCCCTCGAGGGCGAGCTCCCGGACAGCTTCACGCTCGAGGTGCCGGACCCCGCGGCGTTCGGCCTCCCGCCCGACGACGACGGCTCGAGGGACGACCCGCTGCTCTCCGGCGCCTCGGCGCCCGTGTCCGGGTACCTGCCCGACGTCGCCGCACTGACCGCCGCGTCGACGCGGGTCGTGATCGCGGTGGGCGCGGCGAGCGGTGGCGCCGTCACCGCTCGCGCGACGACGACCCTCGCGGCGGCCCTCGGCGTCGAGCCCACGACGTTCCCGGGCGACCACGGCGGCTTCCTCGGCGGGGAGTTCGGCCAGACCGGCGAGCCCGACGCGTTCGCGGCCCGTCTCCGCGAGGTGCTCGCGGCCGACGGCTGAGTCGGGGGCGGCAGGTCCCGGCCGGGCGATCGGGGCCGCCGGTAGCGTGACCGGCGACGTCGGATCGAACGGGTGAGGGCTAGGTGCTGGACGCGGCCGGGTCGCTGGTGGCCATCGCCGTCCTCGTCGTCGCCGGCGTGCTCCTGGCCAGGCGAGGCCTGCTCGGAGACCGGGCGGTCGAGGCGCTGAAGGTCCTCATCACCCGGCTCACGCTGCCCCTGCTCCTCTTCCGGGCGTTCCTGCAGCTCGAGCCCGACGGCCGCAACGCGCTGCTCGCGCTCGTCGTGTTCGCCTCGTGCGCGCTCATGGGCGGCATCGGGCTCGCGCTCACCCGCGCCGCCCGGCTGCCCGACCCCGAGACCCGCCTGCTCTTCCAGGGGTTCGAGGCGGGCATGCTCGGCTACGCCCTGTTCGTCGCGCTGCACACCACCGAGCACCTGCCCGCCTTCGCCGCCCTCGACCTCGGCCAGGTCGTCTACGTCTTCACGGTGCTCATGGTGCAGATGAGCATGCTCAGCCGCGCCGGTGGCGGCCGCGGCGGCTTCCCGTGGCGCGACGTCGTCGGCTCCCCCGTGCTGTGGGCGATCGCCCTCGGGCTGACCCTGTCCCTGGCCCTGCCCGACCTCGCGCGGGCGCTGGCCAGCGCCGACGGCCTCGCGGCTCCCGTCTTCGACACCGTCGGCGGGCTGACGACGCCGCTGGTCTGCCTCGTCATCGGCGCCTCGTTGGCGGGCGGGATCCCCCGGGACCGGGCGATCGTCACGATCGTCGCCCTGCGGGCCGTCGTCGGGCTGGGCCTCGGGCTCCTCGTCGCCCTCGTCGTCGTGCCGGCGCTCGGGTTCTCGCAGTGGTACGCGAAGGCCGCCGTCGTCCTCTTCGTGCTGCCCGCGCCGTTCGTGATCCCCGTCTACTACCGGCGCAGCGGAGCCCTCGTGGGCAGCGTCCTCACGCTGTCCACGCTCGTGTCGGTGGCGCTCATCGCGGTGCTCGCCGTGACGGGCGTCGCCTGACGGCTAGGTGATCGACGCCCGGAAGATGTCCTCGACCGCCGCGTCGAGAGCCGCGTCGAACTCCGCCTGGCTCTGGTGGGCGGACAGGCCGCCCGTCAGGGCCCGCGAGAAGCTCGCGACGACGCCGTGCTGGCGGGCGAGCCGTGCGGTTGCCTCCTCGAGCGAGTACCCGCCGGACAGGGCGACGACCCGCAGCACCCGCGGGTGTGCGACGAGGCCGGCGTAGAGGTCGTCCTCCTCGGGCAGCGTGAGCTTGAGCATCACCCGGTCGTCGCCGCCCAGGCCGTCCAGGTGTGCGGCGATGGTCTCGGTCACCATCGCCTCCGCCGCCGCCTTCTCCGGGCTGTGGATGTCGACCTCGGGCTCGATGATCGGCACGAGCCCCGCGTCGAGGATCCGCCGGGCGACCTCGAACTGCTGGCCCACGTTCGCCTCGACTCCCGCGCGGTCCGCGCGCAGCACGACCGACCGCATCTTCGTGCCGAAGACCGGGTGGGTCGTCGCGCGGGCCAGCAGGTCGTCGAGGTCCGGCATCGGCTTCATCAGCCGCACGCCGTCGGTCTCCTCGGCGAGGCCCTTGTCGACCTTCACGAACGGGACGACGCGCTTGTCCTCCCACAGGTACTCGGCGGCGCCCTTGCCGGCGACCTCGCGGTCCATCGTCATCTCGAAGAGGATCGCGCCGAGGATCCGCTCCCCGGTGAAGGCCGGGCTCGTCATGATCCTGGTGCGCATCGCGTGCACGAGGTCGAACATCTGCGCCTCGTCGGCATACGCGGTCTCGTCGAGCCCGTACACGGCGAGGGCCTTGGGCGTGCTGCCACCGCTCTGGTCCAGCGCCGCGACGAAGCCCTGTGCGCTCTCGATCCTGGACAGCTGCTCCGTGTTCATGACCCGCCTCACCATCCCGGGCGGGTGCGACGGCACCTCGCCCGTCGCGTGGAACCGTCCTGTCGATCATGCCACGCCCGATGGGCCACGTCCGGGTCACAGCCTGGCACTCGGCCGACCGGAGAATTGAGACGGCGCACCCTGTGCAATGTCAGCCACGCGTGCCACGATCATGGCGATGACCTCGCCGGACCAGCAGCGGCTGCGCGACCTCGCGCGCCTGCGGCGCGTCCGGGACCGGATGGACCGGGACTACGCCCAGCCGCTCGACGTCGCGGCCCTGGCGGCCGGCGTCCACATGTCGGCCGGGCACCTGAGCCGAGAGTTCCGGCGCGCCTACGGCGAGTCCCCGTACAGCTACCTCATGACCCGGCGCGTCGAGCGCGCCATGGCGCTGCTGCGCCGCGGGGACCTCAGCGTGACGGAGGTCTGCTTCGCCGTGGGCTGCCAGTCGCTCGGCACGTTCAGCACCCGTTTCAGCGAGCTCGTCGGCGTCCCGCCGAGCGTGTACCGCGAGCGCGCCGCCCGGGCCGCCGCCGAGCGGGCGGCGACCGGGCAGCCGGTCGGCGAGCCGCCGTCGTGCCTGGTCAAGACCGCCAGCCGGCCCGTCAGGAATCGAGAAGCCCACTCCGGAAGGGGCGTCCTAGCGTGACGGACATGAACCTGAGCATCCACTACACCTTCCTCCCGCACACCGACCCCGAGGCGTCCCTGGCCTTCTACCGCGACGCCCTCGGCTTCGAGGTCCGCAACGACGTCGGCTACGGCGACATGCGCTGGATCACCGTCGGCCCGCCCGGGCAGGCCACCGCCATCGTCCTCAACCCGCCCGGGGCCGACCCGGGGCTGACGGACGACGAGCGCCGCACCATCGCCGAGCTGATGGCGAAGGGCAGCTACGCGAGCGTCGTCCTGGAGGCGTCCGACGTCGACGCGGCCTTCGCGACGATCGAGGCGACCGGCGCAGAGGTCGCGCAGGAGCCGGCCGACCAGCCGTACGGCGTGCGCGACTGCGCGTTCCGCGACCCCGCCGGGAACATGGTCCGCATCCAGCAGCCCCGCTGAGAGGGAGCCGATGACGCTGCACCCCGCCGACGCCCACGACCTCATCCGGGTCGTGGGCGCCCGTGAGAACAACCTCAAGGACGTGCACGTCGAGATCCCGAAGCGCCGCCTGACGGTCTTCACCGGCGTGTCCGGCTCGGGCAAGAGCTCGCTGGTCTTCGAGACGATCGCGGCAGAGTCCCAGCGGCTCATCAACGAGACCTACAGCGCGTTCGTGCAGGGCTTCATGCCGAGCCTGGCCCGACCCGACGTCGACGTGCTCGAGGGCCTGACCACCGCGATCATCGTCGACCAGGAGCGGATGGGCGCCAACGTGCGGTCCACGGTGGGCACCGCGACCGACGTGAACGCCCTGCTGCGCATCCTGTTCAGCAGGCTGGGACGGCCGCACATCGGCTCGTCGCAGGCGTTCTCCTTCAACATCGCCTCGGTGACCGGGACCGGCGAGGCGACGGTGCAGCGCGGCGACGGGCAGGAGGTCACCCGGTCCTTCACCGTCACCGGCGGCATGTGTCCCCGCTGCGAGGGCATGGGCCAGGTGAGCGAGGTCGACCTGGCCGAGCTGGTCGACGAGACGAAGACGCTCGAGGAGGGCGCCATCAGGGTGCCCGGCTACACCGCCGACGGCTGGTACGTGCGCATCTTCGGGGCCGTCGTCCCGTCCGACGTCCCGATCGCGCAGTTCACCGCCCAGCAGCGCCAGGACTTCTTCCACGGCGAGGCCCGCAAGGTCCGCCTCGAGAACATGGGCATGACGTACGAGGGCCTCGTCCCCCGCATCCAGAAGTCGATGCTGTCCAAGGACGTCGACACCCTCCAGCCGCACCTGCGCTCGTTCGTCGAACGGGCCGTGCGGTTCGCGCCGTGCCCGGAGTGCGAGGGCACCCGGCTCAACGCGGCCGCGCGGTCCTCGAAGATCCGGGGCATCAGCATCGCCGACGCGTGCGCGATGCAGATCAGCGACCTCGCGGACTGGGTGCGCGGCCTCGCCGAGCCCGGCGGGACCCAGGGCGACGACGGCGACGCCGTCGCCGGTCGCACGGTGGCGCCGCTGCTGGAGACCCTGCTGCGGAGCCTGGACTCGTTCGTCGAGATCGGCCTCGGCTACCTCTCGCTCGACAGGCCGTCCGGGACGCTGTCCGGCGGCGAGGCGCAGCGCACGAAGATGGTCCGCCACCTCGGCTCGGCCCTGACCGACGTCACCTACGTCTTCGACGAGCCGTCGATCGGGCTGCACCCGCACGACATCCGACGGATGAACGCCCTGCTGCGCCAGCTGCGCGACGCGGGCAACACGGTGCTCGTCGTCGAGCACAAGCCGGAGATGATCGCGATCGGCGACCACGTGGTCGACCTCGGGCCCGGGGCGGGCGGGGCGGGCGGCGCGGTGGTCTACGAGGGCACCGTCGAGGGGCTCCGCGCGAGCGACACCCTGACCGGGCGGCACCTCGACGACCGGGCGCGGCTGAAGGACGCCGTCCGCACGCCCACCGGCACGCTCGAGGTGCGGGGGGCGTCGGCGAACAACCTGCAGGACGTCGACGTCGACATCCCGACGGGCGTGCTGGTGGTCGTGACGGGCGTGGCCGGGTCCGGCAAGAGCTCGCTCATCCACGGCTCGGTGTCGCCGCGCGAGGGCGTCGTCGCGATCGACCAGGGCGCGATCCGCGGCTCGCGGCGCAGCAACCCGGCCACCTACACGGGCCTGCTCGAGCCGATCCGCAAGGCGTTCGCGAAGGCGAACGGGGTCAAGCCCGCCCTCTTCAGCGCGAACTCCGCCGGGGCGTGCCCCGTCTGCAACGGGGCCGGGGTGATCTACACGGACCTGGCCATGGTGGCCGGCGTGGTCACCACCTGCGAGGTCTGCGAAGGGCGGCGGTTCGACGCCTCCGTCCTGGAGTACCGCCTCGGCGGGCGGGACATCAGCGAGGTGCTCGCGATGCCCGTCGACGAGGCGCTGGAGTTCTTCGGCACCGGCGACGCCGCGGTGCCTGCCGCGCGTGCCGTGCTCCAGCGGCTCGCCGACGTCGGCCTCGGCTACGTGACGCTGGGCCAGCCGTTGACCACGCTGTCCGGCGGTGAGCGCCAGCGCCTCAAGCTGGCGACCCGGATGGGCGACAAGCCCGGCGTCCTCGTGCTCGACGAACCGACGAACGGCCTGCACCTGGCCGACGTCGACCAGCTGCTCGCGCTGCTCGACAGGCTCGTGGACGCGGGCGCGACGGTCGTCGTCATCGAGCACCACCAGGCGGTCATGGCGCACGCCGACTGGATCATCGACCTCGGCCCCGGCGCAGGTCACGACGGCGGCAGGGTCGTCTTCGAGGGCACGCCCGCCGAGCTCGTCGCCGCGCGGTCGACGCTCACCGGCGAGCATCTCGCCGAGTACGTCGGAGGCTGACCGGACGCGTCTCGTCCGGAACTACGTCTAGCGTGCGGGGATGGCCATCGCACGCTTCCCCTCCGTCGTCATCGACTGCCCCGACCCGGCGGCGCTCGCCGAGTTCTACGGCGCGCTCCTGGGCTGGCCCGTGGACCTCTCCGACGACTGGGCGGAGATCCGCGCGGAGTACGGGCAGCTCATCGCGTTCCAGCAGGTCGAGGGCTACGTGGCGCCCCGCTGGCCCACGCAGGAGGTGCCGCAGCAGATGCACCTCGACGTGGTCGTCGACGACCTCGACGCGGCCGAGCCGCAGGTCCTGGCCCTCGGCGCCACCAAGGCGGAGCACCAGCCGGGCGAGACCTTCCGCGTGTTCCTCGACCCGGCGGGCCACCCCTTCTGCCTCTGCCTGGGCTGACGATCCGGCCCCGCGGCCCCGCGGCCCGTCGCTAGCCTCGACCCGACGGCACGACGGCGGGCGGGGGCGGGCGCATGGTTCGGACGGGTGCGCGCACCGG
>JAEWQZ010000360.1 GCA_023460255.1 Actinomycetes bacterium | reverse complement strand
GGCGACCAGGCTGCGGCCCGCGACAGTGGTCGCGGCGACGACCGCCACCCCCGTGCCGACGTCCACCCAGCGGTCGGCGTACCAGACGGCCCGGTCGGAGTCGAGGGCGCGCGCGGTCACCTCGCCCGGCGGCGTGCGCGGGAGCCGGTGCTGCCGCGTCTGGCCGCGCAGCACGGCCAGACGCAGCCGCAGGCTCACGGCCGACCACCACAGCGGGTAGGTGCGGAACGCGAGGGCGATGGCGAGCGGCGCGACGAGCAGGACCACGGCGAGCGCGGCGGCCACCGTCCACGGTCGCTCCCCGTCGCTCAGCGCCGTGACCACCCGGCCCCAGAGCCAGCCGGTGACCGCGCCGTACGCACCGATGAGCGAGGACACGAGGAAGCCCGCCGCCCCGAGCAGCCCCCAGCGCGGGTGCACGGTGATCATGCGCGCGACGGTCCTCGCGAGACGCGGCGCGGGCACGGCCGGTGCGGCCCGACGCGGGCGGCGCTCCGTCCGGGACACCAGGGGTGCCCCGGCCGTCACCGGGCGCTCCTCACCGCCGGCGCGCAGCAGGTCGCGGTACGGCCCGTCCACGGTCGCCAGCCGTGCCCGGTCGCCGTGCTGGACCACGCGGCCCTGGTCGAGGACCGCGACGGCGTCGCAGCGCCGGGTGGTCGAGAGGCGGTGCGCCACGACGATGCCGGTCCGGCCGGCGAGCAGCCGGTCCGCCGCCCGCGTCACCCGGTGCTCGGTCTGCGGGTCCATCCGGGCGGTCGCCTCGTCGAGGACGACCACCCCGACGTCGCGCACGAGCAGGCGGGCGAAGGCGACGAGCTGCTCCTCGCCGGCGGACAGGGTGGTCCCGGACGCGCCGAGCCGGGTGTCGAGCCCGTCGGGCAGGGAGTCGACCCAGGCGGTCAGGCCGAGCGCCGCGACCGCCTCCTCGACCCGCGCACGCGGGACGTCGGCGAACAGGGTGATGTTGTCGGCGAGCGACGCCGCGACGATCTCCGTGCGCTGCGTGACGACGCCCACCGCGCGCCGGAGCTCGTCGACGGCGGTCGCCGTGACGTCGGCGCCACCGACGTGCACCGTCCCGGGCGGCGGCTCGACGGCGCGCGACAGGAGCTTCGCCAGCGTCGACTTGCCCGCGCCCGTGCGGCCGACGAGCGCGCAGGTCGTCCCGGCGGGCACCGTCAGGGTCACGTCGCGCAGCGCGAAGCCGCCGGGGTAGGCGAACCTCAGGTCGCGGACCTCCACGCCGAGCGGCCCGCGGGGCAGTGCGCCGCCGCCGTCGGGCTCCTGCGGGGCCTCGAGGAGGGAGCGGACGCGCCGGACGGCCCCCAGCCCGGCCTGGAGCTCGGGCAGGTGGTTGCTCAGCTGGCTCAGCTGTCCGACGAAGGTGGTGACGAGCAGCCACAGGGTGACGAGCTGGCTCACGGACACGCGGTCGCCGCCGACGAGCGCGACGCCCGCCACCGCCAGCCCGGCGAGCAGCGCGTGCAGCACCAGACCCGTCCGGACCGTCACCGCCGTCGACGCGCGACACGTGTCGCGCACCCGGTCCAGGACGTCGCGTGACCGCTCGGCGTACTGCCGCACGACGTGGGCCTGCCCGAGCGAGGACCGGACGTCGTCCCGTCCGGCCACCGCCTCCTCGAGCTGCGCCGAGTGCGCCGACCAGGCCTCCTCCTCGGCGAGCTTGCGGCGGGCCATCTCCGGGGTGAGGCGGTGGGCGACGAGCACGACGACGCCGGCGACCACGGGGAAGGCGAACCAGGCGGGCCACCACGTGAGCCCGGCCACCACCCACGCCAGGACCGAGCGGAGGAGGCTGCGGGCCATCTGCCAGCCCATGCGCCGCAGGACCATGCCCAGCTGGCGCGGGTCGTCGTCGACGCGGTCGATGAGCTCGCCCACCGCCTGCTCCTCCAGCACCGGCAGGGGCTGGCGGAGCGTGGCCCGCAGGAGGTCGGCCCGCAGGCGGCCCTCGGCACGGCCGACCACGGCGGAGAACAGCGTGCGGCCCACCGTGTCGAGCAGCGTGGCACCCACGAGCAGGACGCCGAGGGCGACGACCAGGCGCGACGTCGGGCCCTCGGCCAGGCGGCCGGCGACGACCGTCGCCACGGACTCGGCCACCGCCGCGACGACGGCGAGGACGACCGCAGCGACGCTCGCGCGCGTGCGCAGCCGTCGCCAGGTGAGCCCGGCCGGGACGGCCGGGACGGCCGGGACGGCGGTCCGGTCCGGGTGGTCGGCGGTGGACGCCGGGACGGCCGGCGTCAGGTCGAGCACTGGTTCCTCCAGGGTGTGACGGGGCGGGGTCACGGTAGTCGCTGGGCCCCCGCGGGTCGCGTCCTTTCCGACGCGCCCGACGCGCCGGCGCGCCGTGTGCCCGACGCAGGCCCCCGGAGTCGGGCGCCACCGGGGCGAATACCGAGGGGTGCTCGCCGCGTTGTCAACGGCATGGGCACGGTGACCGAGGCGCGCCGCCGCGTCGGCGCCGTCATCTTCCAGCGCGTGGCGGGGCCCGACGGCGCCGCCAACCGCGAGCGCATCCACACCCGGCCCGGGGCCCGCTGGTTCGCCGAGGGCTCACCGATCCAGGTGGTTCACGGCGATGCGTCGATGTTCGTCGGCGGGTTGCGCGCCCTGTTGCTCCAGTCGCTGCACCCGTCGGCGATGGCGGCCGTCGCCGCGCACTCGGGCTACCGCGGCGACCCGTGGGGCCGGCTCGCGCGGACCTCGACCTTCCTCGCGGTGACCACGTTCGGTGCGGCCGACGACGCCGCGGACGCCGTCGCGCGCGTGCGCGCCATCCACGACCGCGTCCGCGGGAAGACGCCCGACGGCGTCCCGTACGTCGCCGGGGACCCCGAGCTCCTCACGTGGGTGCACGTCGCGGAGGTCGACAGCTTCCTGCGCGCGCACGACAGGTACGGCGCCCGGCCGCTCGACGCCGCGGGGCGGGACGAGTACGTGGCCCAGGCCGCCGTCGTCGCGCGGGCGCTCGGGGCGGCCGACGTGCCGGTGACCGTCGCGGAGCTCGCCGCGCGGATCGACGGGTTCCGACCGCTGCTGCGCGCCACGGACGCGGCCCTGGACAC
>JAEWQZ010000359.1 GCA_023460255.1 Actinomycetes bacterium | reverse complement strand
GCCTCGTGCTCCAGTACCCCGCCTACCGCACCTACCGCCTGAACATGGGCGAGGTCACCACGTACCCGCCGGGGTACAAGGAGAACGGCGGCATCTTCTGCCACAACAACCCGTGGGTGGTCATCGGCGAGACGGTGCTCGGCCGCGGCGACCGGGCGTTCGACTACTGGACCCGCACCGCGCCCGCGTACCGCGAGGACATCAGCGAGGTGCACCGGCTCGAGCCGTACGTGTACGCGCAGATGATCGCCGGCAAGGAGGCGCCGCGGCACGGCGAGGCCAAGAACTCGTGGCTCACGGGCACCGCGGCGTGGACGTTCGTCGCCGTCAGCCAGTACCTGCTGGGCGTGCGCCCGGACTACGACGGGCTCGTCGTCGACCCGCAGCTCGGGCCGGCCGTCCCGGACTTCACGGTGACGCGGCGCGCCCGCGGGGCCACGTACGTCGTCACCGTGCGCAACTCCGGCACGCCCGGCCGCCGGGCCTCGCTCACCGTCGACGGGGTGCCGGTCGAGGGGCGCCTGGTCCCGTACGCGGCCCCCGGGGCCACCGTCCACGTCACGGCCGAGCTGTGAGGTACGGGCACTTCGACGACGAGGCGCGCGAGTACGTCATCACGCGCCCGGACACCCCGCGGTCCTGGATCAACTACCTGGGCTCGCGGCTGTACGGCGGCATCGTCACGCAGAACGCCGGCGGCTACTCGTTCTACCGGTCCGGGGGCACGGGCCGCGTGCTGCGGATGCGGTTCAACGGCATGCCCGTCGACGAGCCCGGCCGGTACCTCTACCTGCGCGACGACGCCACCGGCGACTACTGGTCGGCGTCGTGGCAGCCCGTCGGCAAGCCCCTGGACCAGTACCGGGCGCGGGTGCGCCACGGGCTCGGCTACTCGGTGTTCGAGGCGGAGTACGCGGGCATCGCCAGCGAGCTGACCTGCTTCGTCCCCGCGGGCCAGGCCTTCGAGTACTGGTCGCTCGAGGTGCACAACCCCGGCCCCGAGCGCCGCACGATCTCCGTCTTCTCCTACGCCGAGCTGGCGAACGAGTGGACGTACCGGCAGGACCTGGAGAACCTCCAGTACAGCCAGTACGTCGTCGTCGCGCGGTACCGCGACGGGATGATCCACCGGCGCAACTCCACCCGTGAGGCGGACAGCGACCTGTGGTTCTCCGTCGCGGGCGCCGACGTCGTGGGCTTCGACACCGACCGCGACGCGTTCCTCGGCCCGTACCGGACGCAGGCGAACCCGCTGGCCGTCGAGCGCGGGGAGTGCAGCGCCAGCGAGGCGACCGGCGACAACGCGTGCGCCACCCTGCACGTCCGGCTCGACCTGGCGCCCGGGGAGCGCCGGCAGGTGATCTTCTGCCTCGGCGTCGGGCACCCGGACGAGCCGTGGCGGGACGAGCGCCCCCGCGTCGCCTCCCCGCCGGGCGAGCCCCCGCTGCCGCCCGGCCGCCAGGTGATGGCCGAGTACGCGACGCCGGAGCGGCTGGCGGCCGAGCTCGCGGCGGTGCGCGCCGAGTGGGCCGAGCGGCTCGGCACCCTCCAGGTGCGCACGCCGGACCCCACCCTGGACTCGATGGTCAACGTCTGGCACGCCTACCAGACGCACATGACCTTCAGCTGGTCCCGTGGGGTCTCGCTCGTCGAGGCCGGCGACCGGGACGGCCTCGGCTACCGCGACACGGCCCAGGACTGCCTCGCGGTGACGCACGCCATCGGGCCGGCCGTGCGCGAGCGGCTGGACATGCTGCTCACCGCGCAGACGGCCGAGGGCGGCGGGCTGCCCCTGGTCAAGCCGCTCACCCACACACCGGGCCACGAGCCCACGCCCGCGCTGGAGGAGTACCGGTCCGACGACGCGCTCTGGCTGCCGATCGCCGTGGCCGCGGTGGTCGGCGAGTCCGGGGACCCGGGCTACCTCGACGTCGTGCTGCCCTTCGCCGACCGCGGCGAGGCGACGGTGCTGGGGCACCTGCGGCGCGCGCTGGAGTTCAGCATCGCGCACCGGGGGCCCAACGGGCTCGTCCAGGGTCTGGCCGCCGACTGGAACGACTGCCTCCAGTTCGGGACCACCGGCGAGTCCATGTTCTCCACGTTCCTGCTGGCCAACGGGCTGCGGGTGACCCACGAGCTCGCGGTCGCCGCCGGGCACGACGACGACGCGCGCTGGTGCGCGGAGCGGCTCGCGGACCTGGAGCCGGCGATCGAGGCGGCATGGGACGGGGACTGGTTCATCCGCGGGATCTCCGCCACCGGGGCGGCGCTCGGCTCGTCCGCCGCCGAGGAGGGCCGCATCTACCTCGAGCCGAACGTCTGGGCCGCGATCTCCGGCGCGACCTCGCGCGACCGGGCCGAGCGGGCGATGGACGCGGTGCACGAGCACCTCGCCACGGAGCACGGCGTCGCCCTCTGCGCGCCGCCCCACACCCGGCCGATGGAGGGCATCGGGCTCTCGCTCCTCGTCTTCCCGCCCGGCCACAAGGAGAACGGCGGCATCTTCTGCCACGCGAACTCGTGGGCGATCGTCGCCGAGGCGGCCCTCGGCCGGGGGGACCGCGCCTACGACTACTACCGGTCGTACCTGCCCGCCCGCGACGACGCCGCCGAGGACCCCCACCAGGAGGTCCACCAGGCCGAGCCGTACGTGTACAGCCAGTTCGCGCACGGCCCGGCGTCGCCCCGCTTCGGGCAGGCGCGCAACCCGTGGCTGACGGGGACCGCGAGCTGGACCTACGTCGCGGTGACCCAGCACCTGCTCGGCGTGCGACCGGTGGTCGAGGGTCTCGTCGTCGACCCGTGCGTGCCCGCCGCGTGGGACGGCTTCGAGATGGTCCGCACGTTCCGCGGCCGGCGGGTGCGGGTCCAGGTGACCAACCCCGCCCACGTCAGCCGTGGCGTCGCCGAGCTCGCCGTCGACGGTGTGGCCCAGCCCGGTTGCCTCGCTCCCGACGCGCTGCTGCGCGACGGGTCCGTGGTGACCGTCCGCATGGGCTGACGGCCACCCCGCACGGGGCGGCCGGCCGGGGACCGCGGCGTCGTCAGGCGGAGCCGGCGGCGAGGATGTCGACGACGAAGACGAGCGTCGCACCGCCCGGGATGGACCCGGTGCCCTCCTCGCCGTAGCCGAGCTCGGCGGGGATGACCAGGAGCACCTGGCTGCCCACCGTCTGCCCGACGAGGCCCTGGTCCCAGCCGGGGATGACCTGCCCGGCGCCGATCACCGTCTGCAGGGGCGTGCCGCCCCAGGACGAGTCGAACGAGGTGCCGTCCCAGAGCCACCCCGTGTAGTGGACGGTGAGGAGGTCGCCGACGACCACCTCCGGGCCCTCGCCGCGGATCAGCGTCTCGGCGACCAGCGACGTGGGCTCCGCGGCGTCGCCGATCTCGACGGAGGGGGTGCCGTCGTCGGCGAGCGTGACCTGGGGCAGGCCTGCGGGGGGCTCGACGGCCGTCCCGGTCGCGCGCCCGGGCACCGTGGAGACGACCTCGAACACGATGATCGAGGCCGCCGACGCCTGGCCGTCGACCGCCTGGGCCGGCGGCACGCCGACGAGGAAGCGGACGCCGACCTGCTGGTCGGCGAGCACGTCGTTCATCGCGGCCGGCAGCGTCGGGTCGCCGAGCGCGAAGGTCTGCGGCGCCTGCTGCTCCCACGTCGAGGCGATCGGGTCGCCCGACGCGCCGTCGAGCACGACGAAGTCCACGACGAGCATCTGCCCGGTCTCGAGCACGTCACCCGTGCCCGGCACGTCGATCCGGGCGACCGACGCGGACACGTCGAACGGCGTCTCGAACGTGACGGTCGGCTCCGCGCCGACGGCCCCCTCGACGGTCACGGCCTCGAGCGCCGCGACGTCCTCCGCGGTCGGCTCGGCGTTGTAGTTGTCGCCGGCCGTGGCCGACGGCGTCGGGGTGGGCGTCGGCGTGGTGGACGGTTCCGCCTCGTCGCCGCAGCCCGCGAGCACCAGCGTCGCGGCGAGGGCGGTGACGGTCAGCAGGGGTCGGCGCACGATCGGTCCTCCGGTAGGGGTGGCCCGTCGCAGGGGCCCGGGGCAGCCTACGTCGTCCACCTGTGCGCCCGTGCACCGGACATTCCGTACGTCCATGGGACGGATCGCCCACGGCGGGTCCTGCGCCGCCCGCTATCGTGAGGCCGCCGTCCGGGGGCGGCGCCCCGGCGCGTCGTGCGGCGACGGAGCGGCCCGCGGAGGCGGCCGGTGGTGGCGAGGACGGAGCGAGACGACGTGACGGGTGTCCGAGGACCCTCCGGGGTCGCCGCGCGGCTGAGCCAGGCGGGCGCAGCACCGACGGTGTCCTTCGAGCTCTACCCTCCGCGCACCGAGGCGGGCATGACGGCCCTCAAGGCGACGGTCGAGCGCCTCGTCGAGACGCGTCCGGACTTCGTGTCCGTCACGTACGGGGCGTCGGGCACCACGCGGGAGACGTCGCGTGAGGTCGTCAGGTGGGTGCGCGCGACGACGGGTGCGCCGGTCGTCGCGCACCTGACCTGCGTCGGTGCCCCGTGGGACGACGTCCGTCGCGTCGCCGAGGGGTTCCTCGAGGACGGCGTGCGCGACCTGCTCGCCCTGCGCGGCGACCCGCCCCGGGGCGTGCCGCAGTGGCAGCCGCACCCGGACGGGCTGGCCAGCGGCAGCGAGCTCGTCGCGCGGCTGCGCGAGCTGGCCGGCGAGCTCGACGAGCCGCTCAGCATCGGGGTCGCGGCCACCCCCTCGGCGGCGTGGACGGCGCCGCCCGCGCCCCCGGTGGAGGACGGCGACGACATCCGTGCGCTCCTCGCGAAGGAGACCGCCGGCGCGGACTACGCGATCACGCAGGTCTTCTTCGACCCCCAGGTGTACGGCGAGTACGTCGCCGCGGCGCGCGCCGCCGGCGTGACCATCCCGATCGTGCCCGGCATCGTGCCGCTCGCGGACCCCGCGCGGCTGCGCCGCCTCCAGGAGATCAGCGGCGTCCCGGTGCCGCCGTCGGTCCTGGTCCGGCTCGACACGACGGAGGGGGAGGAGCGCTCGCAGGTCGGGCTGCGCCTCGGCGTCGGGCTCGTGCGGCGGGTGCTCGAGGCGGGTGCGCCCGGCGTGCACCTGTACACCTTCAACCAGCACGCGGCGGTCAGCCAGCTCCTCGGCGGTCTGCACCTGCGTCGTCGGACCGCCGGGCACGCCCCGGGGGCGCAGGCGCGCTGAGGCGGTCGCGCGGCAGGGTACGGGGCCGACCTGCGTCCCATGTCGACCGGCCGGCGGGTGGCAGGCTTGGCGTCATGAGCACCGCTTCGCCGACCTCCGCGGACCTGCGCCGCTGGCGGCGCTACCTGGCCGACGAGATCGCCGAGGCGAGCGTCTACCGCGACCTGGCGCGCCGCAAGGACGGCGAGGAGCGCGAGATCCTCCTCGCGCTCGCCGACGCCGAGGGGCGGCACGCGGCGCACTGGCAGGCCCTGCTCGGTGACCAGGTGGGGCGTCTGCCCCGGCCGGGCCCCCGGTTCCAGGTGCTGGCGCTGCTCGCGCGACGCTTCGGCTCGGTGTTCGTGCTGGCGCTCGCGCAGCGGGCCGAGGTGCGCGCCACGTACGAGGCGGACGCCGACGCGACTCCGAGCATGGCCGCCGACGAGCGGATCCACGCCGAGGTGGTGCGGGCCCTGGCCACCCGCGGCCGCAACCGGCTGGCGGGAAGCTTCCGGGCCGCCGTGTTCGGGGCAAACGACGGGCTCGTCTCGAACGTGGCGCTGATCATGGGCGTCGCCGCGGCCGGCGTCGACCGGGGCCACGTCCTCCTCACCGGGCTGGCCGGCCTCCTCGCCGGTGCGCTGTCGATGGGTGCCGGGGAGTTCATCTCCGTGCGCTCGCAGCGCGAGCTGCTCGCCGCCTCCACGCCGAGCCCCGACGCGGCCGACGCCCTGCCGGACCTCGACGTCGACGTCAACGAGCTCGCGCTCGTCTACCGCGCCCGCGGGATGGGCGCCGACGAGGCCCAGGCGCACGCCGACGAGGTGATGGCCGACATCGTCACGCTCGGCTCGGCGAGCCGGCGGTTCCACGCGGACACCGACCCGGACGTCGACCCGCACGAGGCCGTCGGCACCGCGTGGGGTGCGGCGATCTCGTCGTTCTGCTTCTTCGCGACCGGCGCGATCATCCCCGTGCTGCCGTACGTGTTCGGCCTCGGCGGCACGGCCGCGCTCGCGGTCGCCCTGGTGGCTGTCGGCCTCGCGCTGATGATCACCGGTGCGTTCGTCGGGCTCATCAGCGGGGGGCCGCCGGTGCGCCGGGCGCTGCGTCAGCTGGCGATCGGCCTCGGCGCCGCGGCGGTCACCTACGGCCTCGGGGCCGCCTTCGGCACCACCGTCGCGTAGGCCCGACCGGCTACGGCGTGGGCTGCGGCTGCGGCTGCGGC
>JAEWQZ010000358.1 GCA_023460255.1 Actinomycetes bacterium | reverse complement strand
CACGAACACCACCCACCAGGGCAAGTACGACGCGCGGGTGGCGGGCGACGCGATCGCCGCGCGGTTCGGCCGCGACGGTGGGGCGGGCGCCTCCGACGGCCCGGGCGAGGACGGCTCCGACGACCCCTGGTCGCCGCTGCGGGCCACCGCCGACCTGGTGGCCGTCCCGCAGGTGGTCTTCACGCGCCCCGAGGTGGCGACGGTGGGGCTGACCGCGGACGCGGCCCGGGCGGCCGGGCACGACGTGCGCGTCGTGGACGTGCCGCTGTCGTCCGTCGGGGGCACCACGGTGCTCGGCACGGCGGACGGGGACGGCGGCACCGCCCGCCTGGTCGTGGACGCCGACCGCGAGGTGGTCCTGGGCGCGACCTTCGTCGGCCCCGAGGTCGCCGAGCTGCTGCACGCGGCGACGATCGCCGTCGTCGGGCAGGTGCCGCTGCGGCGGCTGTGGCACGCGGTGCCCGCCTACCCGACGCGCAGCGAGATCTGGCTCCGGCTCCTCGAGGCCTACGGCCTCTGACCGCCCGGTCCGCTCAGTCGGTCGCCAGGGCGGCGTCGGAGGAGAAGACGAGCCCGAGCGCGATCTGGCCCTGCTGGAGCGCGGCCTTGGTCAGCGGACCACCCGCGTCCAGCGACGTGAACCCGCCGATCTGCAGGCCGTACAGCTCCTCGAGGCCCGGCTGGCAGAACGGGCGCTCCGGGCACTCCGGCGGTCCGCCGAGCGCGATGTCGCCGCAGGCCTCGGCGAGCTCGCTCAGCGTGCTCACACCGTTCTCCTCGGCGAACGCGACGGTGACGGCGAACGCGTTCTGGTCCTGCGCCGCGGACGGCTCGCCGAACACCAGGCCGACCTCCTCGCCGAGCGGGGTGAGCGCAGCCACCGTCGCGTCGAGGTCCGAGCTCGCGACGGCCGGTGCGTCGGCGCCGTTGACCTTCTTGTTGAGGAACTCCGTCAGCGTGCCCACGTACTCCGGCACCACCGTCAGGTCGCCCAGCTCGAGGGCGGGCTCGTACGTCTCCCGGTTGCCGATGGTCTGCGTGCTCGCGTCGAAGCCTGCGGCGTCGAGCGCCCCGGCGTAGATCTCGGCGAGCGTCGCGCTCTCGGAGAAGTTCGCCGCCCCGACGAGGACCGCCGCGCCGCCGCCCACGTCGTCCTGGGCGTCCAGGCCCTGCTCGGCGAGGAACTCCGCGGCGACCTCGCTCGACGTGCGCCGGTCGACGTCGACCGCACGGTTGAGCGCGATCAGCGTCGGGGTGTCGAGGGTGGCGGAGACGGCGTCGAGCACGTCCAGCAGTCCCGGTGACGCCTCGGCCGCCGCGGCGTTCACCGCGGGCACGACGTTGTCCACGGTCTGGAGCCCCAGGTCGTCCTCGAGGACGACGAGGGCCTCGTCCGCCACCGGCTCGCACGCGGCGAGCTGCTCGCCGTCGTCGGGCGGCGGCGTCGTCGTGACGTCCCCGCCACCCGACGAGCCGGCCTCGCCGCACGCGGTGAGCAGGAGGAGGACGGCGGCGGCGGCCGCGCCCGTGGCGGTGTGACGGAGGCGCATCGGATCCCCTGCTCTCGAGCTGACGGACGGGCGGCCGCACGGACGCATCGCCGCAAGCCACCACAACCGTAGCGAGTCGGTCCGACACCGCATTCCGGCAGGGCGTCCCGACGCAGGCGCTCCGTCAGGTCGGGCCCTGCGTCACGCGGCGCTCCGTCCGGCGGAGCCCGCGCGCACGCGCAGCGGCTCGGGGGTGAGCACCCGCTGCGCGCCGGCGAGGACGGCCTCCACGAGCAGGCACAGGGCCGCGACGAGCACGGCGCCCGCGACCACCTCACCGAACCGCCGGGTCGCGAAGCCGGTGACGATGAGCGTGCCCAGCCCACCGCCGCCCACCAACGCGGCCAGCGGCACGGTGGCGACGACCTGCACCGCCGCGGTGCGTAGCCCGGCGGCGATGAGCGGCAGGGCCAGCGGCAGCTCGACCGACAGCAGCGACCGTCCGCCGGACATCCCCATCCCGCGGGCGGCGTCGCGCGCGGCGGGGTCCACGCCGCGGATCCCGGTGAACGCGTTCGCGAGGATCGGCGGGACCGCGAACAGCGCGGCCGCGACGATCGTCGGCCGGTTCCCGAAGCCCAGCCCCGTCATCGCGAAGATGTACAGCAGCGCGAGCGTCGGCAGCGCGCGCGAGGTGTTCGTCGCGACCACGGTCACCGTGCCCCCCCGGTCGCGGTGCCCGAGCCAGACGCCGAGCGGCAGCGCCACGACGGCGGCGAGCAGCACCGCCGTCGCCGACATGCCGAGGTGCTCGGCGACCAGCGCGGGAACGCCGAGCGAGCCCTGCCAGTTCAGGGGGTCGTTGAGCCAGAGCAGCGCCTGGCCGAGGACGTCGTCGTCGTTCACCGGCCGGCCCCCGCCCGCGCCCAGGGCGCAGCGAGGCGCCCGGCGAGCCAGAGCAGGAGGTCGGCCACGAGCGCCAGCACGAGCGTCAGCACCGTCGCCGTCACGACCTCGGCCCGGTACTGCGAGTTGAACCCGCGGTACATGAGCTGCCCCAGGCCGCCGTACCCGATGACGACGCCGATCGTCACCAGGGCCACCGTCGTCACCGTCGCGAGCCGCAGGCCCGTGACGATCGCCGGCAGGGCGCCCGGGAGCTGCACCGTGACCAGCATCCGGACCCGCCCGAGCCCGAGGCCGCGGGCGGCGTCGACCACGGCAGGGTCGACGCCCTGGAGGCCGACGAGCGTGTTGCGCACGAGCACGAGCAGGGCGTACATGACCAGGCCGACCAGCACGGACTCCCGCCGGTCGCGCAGCACCGGGTAGAGCAGCGCGAAGAGGGCCAGCGACGGGATCGTGTACAGCACCCCGGTCAGGCCGAGCACCGGACCGGCCAGCCGCGGGCGGCTGTGCGCCAGCACAGCGAGCGGCACCGCCAGCGCCGTCGCCACCAGGATCGCCTGGACCGTCAGCCCGACGTGCTGGCCGAGCGCCTCGGTGATGTCGCCCCAGTTGGCCTGCACGTAGTCCCAGGAGAACCACGGGTTGGGCGCGCCGCCCGTCGTCGCGGGCAGTGCGACCCCGGTCCCGTCCACCCGTGGCACGTTACCCGCGCCGTCCCACACCCCTCCCCCGCAGAGTGGAACGAAACGACAGCATGTCGTTCCACTCTGTGGGGTCGGGGCCTCGTTTCGTTCCACTCTGACCTAGCCACCAGCATGTCGTTCCACTCTGCGGGGTCGGACGGAGGTCCACGCCGGGGTCGGTGCCGCGTGGGCGGGGCACGGTAGCGTCGCCGTCATGAGCCCCGGCCCCGACGCCGTGATCGAGCTCCAGGGTGCGCGGGCGGTGTACCCGGGCGGCGCGGTCGCCGTGGAGGGCCTGGACCTCGCGGTGCGACCGCGCGAGCTGATGGTCCTGGTCGGCCCGTCCGGCTGCGGCAAGTCGACCACCCTGCGGATGGTCAACCGGCTGGTGGAGCTCGCCGCGGGACGCGTGCTCGTCGAGGGCGACGACGTCGCGCGGGTCGACCCGGTCGCCCTGCGGCGCCGCATCGGGTACGTCATCCAGCACGTCGGGCTGTTCCCGCACCGGACAGTCGCCCAGAACGTCGCGACGGTGCCCACCCTGCTCGGCTGGTCCCGCGAGCGGACCCGGGACCGGACGGCCGAGCTGCTCGAGCTCGTCGGGCTGGCTCCGGCGACGTACGGCGGGCGGTACCCGCACCAGCTCTCGGGCGGCGAGCGCCAGCGCGTCGGGGTGGCCCGCGCCCTCGCGGCCGACCCGCCCGTGCTGCTCATGGACGAGCCGTTCGGCGCCGTCGACCCCGTCGGCCGACGCCGTCTCCAGGAGGAGTTCTGGCGCATCCAGCGGCGGGTCGGCACCACCGTGCTCTTCGTGACCCACGACGTCGACGAGGCGGTCCGGCTCGGCGACCGGATCGTCGTGATGAGCACGGGCGGGCACGTGGAGCAGGTGGCCGACGCCGTGACCCTGCTCGCGCGCCCGGCGCCCGGGATGGTCACGGACTTCGTCGGGGCGGGGCGGACCGCCCGCCTCCTGCCCATCACCGAGATCACGGCCGACGACCTGGACGCGCCGACGGTCCCGTCCGGCCCCGCGTCCGTCCCCGCGCCCGGCCCCGCGCCCGGTCCGACACCCGGCCCCGCGTCCGGCGAGCTCCGCCT
>JAEWQZ010000357.1 GCA_023460255.1 Actinomycetes bacterium | reverse complement strand
GCCACCGCGTACGCCACCGGGACCAGCAGGGCGGCCAGGGCGAGGCACAGGAGCAGCGGCCACCAGCGCAGGTCGTGGAACGCGCGGGTCTGCTGGGCCCAGCCGATCGGGGAGAGCCAGGAGAGGGCGCTGCCGCCGCGCGCCCGTGCGTCGCCGACGGCGCGCAGCACGTAGGCCAGCCCGAGGACCATGCCCGCGATCCCGACGGCGCTGCGGGCGTGCTCGGTGAGCTGCGCCGTCACGGCCGCGACGGCCCCGAAGACGAGGCCGACGAGACCGACGCCGAGGGCGACGGCGAGCGAGTCCGCCGGCGCGAGGTCGTTGGCCGTGATGGCGGCGAAGAGCAGCAGGGTGACCGCGGCGTGCGCGACGAGCACGTCGACCAGCCCGGCGGTCAGGTGCGCGAACCGGCCGACGGGCGACGCCCGGACCAGCTCCGCGCGGCCCGTCTCCTCCTCGGCCCGGGTGTGCCGGACGACGAGGAACATCGACATCAGTGCCGAGGCGATCGCGAGCATCCCGAGGAGCTCGTTGGCCACCATCGTGCCCATCGTGTAGTGCTCGAGCCCGTACCCCGGGCCGGTCATCATCGCCCCGGACGGCTCCATCATGATCGCAGCCCGCGTCTGCAGCGCCTCCTGGTCGGGGTAGACGACGGGGATCACCGCGCCGAAGTAGCCGATGAGGCCGCCGAGCGACAGGGCCCACACCGGGATGCGGACCCGGTCGCGACGCAGCGCGAAGCGGGCGAGCCGGCCCGTGCCGGCGAGGTTCTCCCGCCGCGCGTCGGACAGCGTGTCGGACAGCGCGGCGGTCGCGGCGGTCACCGCTCCTCCCCGGCGGGGGCGGCGGCCGCCCCGGCGGACCTCGTGGCGTGCGCCGACCCGGTGGCTGCGACGTCGCCGTAGTGGTGGACGAAGAGCTCCTCGAGGGTGGGCGGCGTGCTGGTGAGGCCGCGCACGCCGAGCGGCGCGAGGTGGGCGAGCGCCGAGGACAGGGCGACGTCGTCGACCGAGAAGCGGACCCGCCCGTCCTCGCGGACGACGTCGTGCACGCCCGGCACCGAGGAGACGGTCGTGGCGTCGCCGTCGGCGACGACCTCGACGGTGGTGCGGGTGAGGTGACGCAGCTCGGCGAGGGTGCCCGTCTGCACCGCGCGACCCTCACGGATGATCGTGACGCGGTCGCAGAGCTTCTCCACCTCGGCGAGGATGTGGCTGGACAGCAGGACCGTCGTCCCGGCGGCCTTCGCCTCGGTGATGCACTGCTGGAACACCAGCTCCATGAGGGGGTCCAGGCCGGAGGTCGGCTCGTCCAGGACGAGCAGCTCGACGTCGGACGCCAGCGCCGCGACGAGGGCGACCTTCTGCCGGTTGCCCTTGGAGTAGGAGCGCGTCTTCTTGCTCGGGTCCAGGTCGAAGCGCTCGAGCAGCTCGGCCTTGCGGGCGGGGTCGAGCCCGCCGCGGAAGCTCGCGAACAGGTCGATCGCCTCGCCGCCGGTGAGCTTCGGCCAGAGCGTGACGTCACCGGGGACGTAGGCCAGGCGACGGTGCAGGCGGACGGCGTCCGCCCACGGGTCGGCGTCGAAGAGGCGGACCTGACCGGCGTCGGCCCGCAGCAGGCCGAGGACGACGCGGATGGTGGTGGACTTGCCGGACCCGTTCGGTCCGAGGAACCCGTGCACCTCGCCCGGCTCGACCGTCAGGTCGAGGCCGTCGAGGGCCTTCACGGGGCCGAAGCTCTTGCGCAGCGCGCGCACGTCGATGACTGCAGGCATGGCTGGGACTCTCTGCGGGGAGTGGTGGCGCTCAGGGCGCCGGGGCGTCGGGGCGGTCCGGCGGGGGAGGGTCCGTGACGTACATGAGGTACTCGTCGAGCATGCGGTGGTCGGTGAAGAAGCCCTGCGTGAAGAGCTCGAGGCTCGGCAGGCCCGTGCGCGCGAGGTACCCGCGCATGATCGCGCCGAGGTCGCCCGGGTCGGCCGGCGGGTGCAGGCGCATGTCGAGGAGGATCGCGCTGAAGCCGCTGAGCGTGAGGTAGGTGGCGCGCGCCTTCTCGTCGCGGCTCGGCTTGATGGTGCCGGCGGCGACGCCCTCGGCGATGTACTCCTCGGCGTCGGCGATGAACTGCTCCAGGAAGAGCCGGGCGATCTCCCCGCCGGCCTGGACGGCCTGGAGGCAGTAGGCGACGACGGGGACGTACTCGTCCAGGCTCGCCATCGCGGCCAGCATGGCGCCTGGACCGCCCTGGCTGACGGCGGCGCTCTTCTGCGCGTGCACGACGGCGAGCACGTGCGCGTCGCAGGCGGCGCGCAGCCCGTCCTTGGAGCCGAAGTGGTGCACGATCAGCGCCGGGCTCACGCCGGCGTCGGCGGCGATGGCACGCAGCCCGGCGTCGAGGCCGTCGCGGCCGAACCGGGCGATCGCGGCGTCCCGGATCGCCTCGCGGGTCGCGGTGGTCCGCTCCTCGGCGCGGCTGGCTGAACGCACGTTCAAAGACTAAACGTGTGTTCAGTCGCTACGCAAGGGGGTCGGGAGCGAACTCGCGAGCGGGCCCCGGGGTGTGCGGGGCGTGTGGTGCGCGCAGGGGTGGCGGCGCGGCGTCGTCGGCGAGCCGGCGGTGCGCGTGGACGTACGCCGGGACCAGCACCGCCATCGCGGCGAACCACGCGAGGGGGTTGCCCCAGACCACGCCCTCGTAGCCCCAGGCGGCGCCGAGCACCACGGCGGCCCCGATCCGGCAGCACAGCTCGAGCACCCCGGTCACGGTCGGCACCGCCGTGTGGCCGAGGCCCTGGAGCGCGCCCCGCAGCACGAAGAGCGCGGCCAGCACGACGTACAGGGCGCCGTTGACGTGCAGGAAGTACGCGGCCATCCCGACGACCTGCGCCTCGCCGTCGCCGACGAAGACGCGCACGAGGGCGCTTCCGGCCACCACGACGATGAGGCCGAGCAGGGCCGCCCCGCCGACGGTGAGCCCCAGCGCCTGGACGACGCCGGTGCGGATCCGGTCGGGCCGGCGGGCGCCCAGGTTCTGCGCGGCGTACATCGACACGGCGATGCCGAGCGAGGCGAGGAACGCCATGGTCACGTTGTCCACGCGGGTGGCCGCGGTGTAGGCCGCGACGGCCTCCGGCCCGAGGTCGTTGAGCCGCACCTGCACGGCGAGGATGCCGATCGCGATGATCGAGAACTGGATCCCCATCGGCAGGCCCAGGCGCAGGTGGTGGCCGAGCTCGGCGCGCGTGACGTGCCAGTCCGCCCGGTGCACGCGCAGCTCGGGGACCCGGCGGCGCACGTGGCGGACGCACAGGGCGACCGCGACCCCCTGCGCGGTCACCGTGGCGAGCGCGGCGCCGCCGACGCCGAGGCCCAGCACCGGCACGGCGAGGACGACGAGCGCGATGTTCAGCACGCAGCTGACCACCATGTACGCCAGCGGGGTGCGGGAGTCGCCGATGGCCCGCAGCACGGAGAACAGGTAGTTGAGGAACACCATGGTCGACGCGCCGAGGAAGCTCACGACCGCGAACGTGGTCGCCTGCGGGAGCAGCTCGGGTGGTGTGCGCAGGAGCCGCAGCGCGGGCTCGGCCGCGAGGGGGCCGCCGACGGTGACGACGAGCGAGGCGGCGGCGCTGAGCAGCGTGCCCGCCGCGACCGAGCGGCGCACGGCGACGGCGTCCCGCGCACCGAAGGCGTGCGCCGTGGGGATGGCGAAGCCCGACGTCATGCCCCAGGTGAAGCCGAGCAGGAGGAAGAGGAAGCTGCCGGTCGCGCCGACGGCGGCGAGCGCCGTCACGCCGAGCACACGGCCGACGATCGCTGCGTCGGTGATCTGGTAGAGCTGCTGGACCACGTTGCCGGCGAGCAGGGGCACGGCGAAGGTCCCGATGACGCGCCAGGGCGTGCCGGTGGTCAGGGGCGTGGCCATGGGGCTCCGTCGTGCTGTCGGTGCAGTGCCGGACGAGTGTATCGAATCGATACGACGCTGGTGGCCGCTTGGGCGTCCGACTGTCGCCGGACGAGCGGCCGGTGCCGCCGCGTGCGCCATCGCGCATGATGAGGCCATGGATCGGTCCCGAGCCGGCGAGCTGCTCGTCGCCACCCCCGGGCTGCTCGATCCCCACTTCCGCCGCACGGTGGTGCTCGTGCTGCGGCACGACGACGACGGTGCGCTCGGCGTCGTCCTCAACCGGCCCCTGGAAGTCGCGGTCGGCGTCGCCCTGCCGGCGTGGCACGACGCCGTGGCCCCGCCCGCGGCGCTGTTCCAGGGCGGGCCGGTGGGGCTGGAGGGAGCGCTGGGGCTGGCGACGCTGACGCCGAGCGCGGACGAGCCGTTCGTCGACCGCATGGTGGGTCCGTTCGGGCTCGTCGACCTCGACGCCGACCCCGCCGACGGGCTGCCCGGGGTCACCGGCGTGCGCGTGTTCGTCGGGCACTCGGGATGGTCGGCGGGCCAGCTCGACGACGAGGTGGCAGCGGGCGACTGGTACGTGCTGGCCGCGGATCCCGCCGACGTGATCACGCCCGAGCCGGGCCTGCTGTGGCGGCGGGTCCTGCGCCGTCAGGGCGGGTCGCTCGCGATCGTGTCGACCTTCCCGGAGGACCCGAGCCTCAACTGAGCGGGGTGCCGGACGGTCCGTCGGCGGTCGGTCCGTCCGCGGTCGGTCCGTCCGCGGTCGGCGCGAGTGCCCGCACGGCCTCGATGGTGTCGGCCTCGGCGGCGGTCTTGTCGTCGCGGTAGCGCAGCACGCGGGCGAAGCGCAGGGCGAGGCCACCCGGGTAGCGGGTCGACCGCTGGAGGCCGTCGAACGCGATCTCGACGACCTGCTCCGGCCGCAGGGTGACCACCCAGCCGTCGTCATCCACTGCCAGCTCGGTGAACCGCTCCGTCTGCCACGCGAGCATCTCGTCGGTCATGCCCTTGAACGTCTTGCCGAGCATGATGAACCCGCCGGCGGGGTCGCGCGCGCCCAGGTGGATGTTCGACAGCAGGCCGCTGCGCCGGCCCGACCCGCGCTCGACGGCCAGGACCACCAGGTCGAGCGTGTGGCGGGGCTTGACCTTGACCCAGGCCGCGCCCCGTCGGCCCGCCTCGTACGGCGCTGCGGCGTCCTTGACGAGCACGCCCTCCTGCCCCGCGGCGACCCAGCCGTCGAACGCCGCCCGGGCCTCGGCCGGGTCTGCGGTCAGCAGCCGCTGGACGGTGTGCCCACCCGCGACGGCGTCGAGGACGGCGAGTCGCTCGGTCAGCGGCGCGTCGAGGAGGTCGCGCCCGTCCAGGTGCAGCACGTCGAAGAAGAACGGGGTCAGCGTCGTGGCGGCCGCGAGATCGGCGTCGCGCGTCGCGCTGCGCGAGGCGGTCTCCTGGAACGGGCGCGGCCGGCCGTCGGGGCCCAGGGCGAGCGCCTCGCCGTCGAGCACGAGGGTGCGGGCGGGCAGGCCGCGCACGAGGGCCACCACCTCGGGCACGCGCGCGGTGACGTCGTCGAGGCTGCGGGTGAAGACACGCACGTCGTCGCCGTCGCGGTGCACCTGGATGCGGATGCCGTCGAGCTTGGCGTCGACCACCACCGGCCGGCCGTCGAAGCCGGCGACGGCGGTGGTGACGTCCGGTGCGGACGCGGCCAGCATCGGGCGCACCGGGCGCCCGACGGTCAGGCCGAAGGCGCGCAGGGCGGCGAGCGCGGCGTCGGGAGAGGGTGCGGCGAGCGCGGCCGTCGCC
>JAEWQZ010000356.1 GCA_023460255.1 Actinomycetes bacterium | reverse complement strand
GGGACCGTGTGGGAGGTCGCGCACAACCCGGGCATGACGGTCGCGGCCGACGGCACCGTCACCGTCAGCGGGCCCTGACCGCGGCCCGGGCGACGCTCAGCCGGTCAGCCGCCCCTCGAGGCCGGCGCGCACCGCGGGCCACTCGGGGGCAAGGATCGAGAAGTACGCGGTGTCGCCACGGGAGCCGTCGGCGGCGATCCGGTGCCCGCGCAGCACCCCCTCGGGGACCGCGCCCAGACGCATGATGGCGCCGACCGACCGGGTGTTGCGCGCGTCGGCCCGCAGCGCCACCCGGTGCATGCCCCACACGTCGAACGCGTGCCGCAACAGCGCGAGCTTCGCGGCGGGGTTGGTGCGCCCGCCCCAGAACGGCCGGCCGTAGAACGTCCAGCCGATCTCACACCGCGCGACCCGCAGGTCGACGTCGTAGAACGACGTCGTGCCGCGTACCTCGCCGCCGGGGCCGAGCACGGCGAACGCGTAGCGCTCGGGGGTGGCGTGCGCGGCGGTGACCACCCCCGCCATGTCCTCGACGGTGCGCGGCGTGGGCACTGACCAGCCGAACCACGCGGCGTCGTCGACGTACGCGAGGAGGGCGGGCGCGTGCTCGACGCCGAGGGGGACGAGGCGGACCTCGTCGGCGGCGAGGGTCAGGTCGTGCAGCACGGCCCGACCCTAGGGCCCGGTCCTCGCCGGGGCCCAGGGGAATCCGCGCGCGGCTCCCGCCGGATGGGCGCCGTCACCACCCGGCGGCGGTGAGCACCTCGGCCGCGACCTCGCGCAGGGGGCGTTCGCCGTCGTTGTCCACCACCGCGTCGTCCACGCCGGCGGCCTCGAGGATCGCCGCGAGCTCCACCGTGCGGGCCAGGTGCCAGTCGCGCCACGGGTCGCGCTCGCGCCGGTCGAGGCGGTCCAGCCGGGTGCGCTCCGACGCGGCCAGCCGGACCACGGTGAGCTCGGCCCCGTCGAAGGCACGCTCGTAGAGCTCACGGTCCGCGCGCCGCTCGATCACCTCGGCGAGCACGACGTGCCGGTAGCCGCGGCGCCGCAGGACCCCGGCCATCGCCTCGAGGTGGTCCAGGGCCACCGCCTGACCGAAGGGGTCGTCGGCGGCGGTCGGGTAGGCGCGGCGCAGCGCGTCGACGTCGATCCACGCGTACGGCACGCCGCGCTCGCGCAGCAGGTCCGCGACGGTCTCGGCGACGGTCGTCTTGCCCGCGCCCACCGTGCCGTTGACGACGAGCAGGCGCGTCGCCGCACCGGGGACGAGCCACTTGGCGTAGCAGACGGACATCGGGTCGACGACGTAGGGCCCGTAGGTCGGGATCCGTCGGTAGCCGGCCGAGCGGTAGAGGCGGACCGCGGCCGCCTGGAGCAGGCCGGTCTCGAGGACGAGCCGGCGCAGCCCCGCGTCGACGGCGAGCCGCTCGAGGCTCGCGAGCACGAGCGCGGAGAGGCCTCGCCCGCGGTACGCCGGGCGGACGTACATCCGCTTGACCTCGCCGTGGCCCTCGGGATGGTCCGCGGCCGCGCCGCGCAGCGACCCGCAGGCCGCGACCTCACCGTCGACGCTGAGGGCGACCGTGGCGAGCATCTCCTCGTGCCCGTTCGCCTCGACGTCGACGAGGTCACCGCGCCCGTACATCTCCTCGAGCTCACGCTGCTGCTCCGCGCGCAGACGGACGAGGGCGTCGTCCCCCCAGCCCACGACGGCGACGCTCACCCCGGGCGGCAGGGCCGCCCCCGACAGCTGCTCCCCCACGCGGTCGGAGTCAGCCGACGAGCGTGGACAGGACCGACGTGAAGAACCGCAGGCCGTCGGTGCCGCTGCGCGGGCCGTCGGCGGAGTCGGGACCGAAGCCCGGCTCGACGGCGTGCTCCGGGTGTGGCATGAGCCCGACGACGTTGCCCGCCGCGTTCGTGATGCCCGCGATGTCGCGGCGCGAGCCGTTGGGGTTCCACCCCTGGTAGCGGAAGACGACGCGGCCGGTGGCCTCCAGCTCGTCGAGGGTGTGCTCGTCGGCGACGAACTGGCCGTCCTGGTTCTTCAGCGGGATCGTGATCCGCTCACCGGGCGCGTACTCGCGGGTCCAGGCGGTCTCGACGTTCTCCACCGAGAGCACCTGCTCGCGGCAGACGAACGTGCGGTGGTCGTTCTTGATCATCGCGCCGGGCAGCAGGTGCGCCTCGCACAGGATCTGGAACCCGTTGCAGATGCCGAGCACGGGAAGGCCCCCGCGCGCCGCGTCGACGAGCGGGTCCATGACCGGGGCGAAGCGGCTGATGGCGCCCGCGCGCAGGTAGTCGCCGTAGGAGAAGCCGCCGGGCAGGACGACGGCGTCCACCGCGTGCAGGTCGGCGTCGGCGTGCCAGAGCGCGACCGGCTCGGCCCCGGCGAGCCGGACGGCGCGCTGCGCGTCCCGGTCGTCCAGGCTGCCCGGGAAGGTGACGACGCCGATCCGCGGGCTCACGCCTGCGCCTCCGCCGGCGCCTCCACGACGGAGACCACGTCCTCGATGACCGGGTTCGACAGCAGCGTCGACGCCGCCCGGCGGACCGCGTCGAGCACCTCCGGCGTCACCGGCCCCTCCACCTCGAGCTCGAACCGCTTGCCCTGCCGCACGCCCGTGAAGCCGTCGAACCCCAGGCGGGGCAGCGCGGCTGCGACGGCCTTGCCCTGCGGGTCGAGGATCTCGGGCTTGGGCATCACTTCGACGACGACGCGTCCCACGGGAGGCTCCTGTGGTGGAGGGTTGGTGGCAGGGGTCAGCGTAGCGACGCGCCCGGGCCCGACGGCGGACGCGTCCAGCCGACGGGCGGGCGGAGATCAGCCGAGTGCTGCCGTGGGGCCCTCGTTGCTGTAGGGCCACGGCTGCACGACGCCGACGAGCGCCGGGTCCGCGGGCACCGGCTCCGTGCGGGGGTCGTCCGGCCGCAGCGGGTCGCGGCTCCAGGTGGCGTGCCAGGCGTCGACGAGGGCGAGGTCGTCCCGCACCGGCGAGCGCCGGAGCACCCCCCAGGCCACGGTGAGGGGCGGCGCGAGCACGCCGGCGGCGAGTCCGAGGGGCACGCTCAGCGCCAGGG
>JAEWQZ010000355.1 GCA_023460255.1 Actinomycetes bacterium | reverse complement strand
CTGGCGGCCACCCCGTCGAGCACGAAGACCCCCGCCTGGCTCGCCGCGCAGGCGGTGGAGGCGGCCGGTGCCGCGGGTCTGGACGTCGAGGTCCTCGGCCCCGACGAGCTCGCTGCTGCCGGGTTCGGCGGGATCGTGGCCGTCGGTGGCGGGTCGCAGCACCCGCCGCGGCTCGTCGTCGTGCGGCACGCGCCCCGGGGGGTGGGTCGGCACGTCGTGGTCGCGGGCAAGGGCATCACGTTCGACACCGGCGGGCTGGCGGTCAAGCCGCGCGAGTCGATGGCGTCGATGAAGACCGACATGACCGGCGCGGCCGTCGCGCTCGCGACGGTGCTCGGTGCCGCGGCGCTCGGGCTGCCCCACAGGGTGACCGCGCTGCTGCCCCTGGCGGAGAACGCGCTGGGTGCGGCGTCGTACCGCCCCGGGGACGTGCTGACCGTGCGGGGCGGCACGACCGTCGAGGTGGTCAACCCCGACGCGGAGGGCCGCCTGGTCCTCGCGGACGCCCTCGCGTACGCGGCGGACGAGCTGGACCCCGACGTGCTCGTGGACGTCGCGACGCTCACCGGGGCGGCGACGCTCGGGCTGGGCCAGCAGCACGGTGCCCTGTTCACGGCCGACGACGAGCTGGCGGCGGCCCTCGCCGCGGCCGGCGACGCGGCGGGCGAGCCCCTGTGGCGCCTCCCGCTCGTCGACGAGTACCGCTCGGCGCTCGACTCGCGCGTCGCGGACGTGCGCCACGTCGCGGACCCGGCGACGGGCGGCGGGGCGATCACCGCGGCGCTGTTCCTCCAGCGCTTCGCGGGTGGCCGTCGCTGGGCGCACCTCGACGTCGCGGGCCCGGCCCGTGCCCCCAAGGCGGCGCACGAGATCCCCGAGGGCGCCACGGGCTTCGGTGCCCGCGTCCTGCTGCGCTGGCTCGCGGACGGCCTCTGACGGGTCGGCCCGGGGCACCCCGTCGGGCCGGTACCCGCCGTCGGCGGGTCCGCTCAGCGGCGGGTGGCCACCAGGACGCCGTCGCCGCTCGGGACGAGGGCGGGGACCACGCGGTCGTCGTCGCGCAGTCGGCGGGTGACCTCACGCAGCGCGGTGGTGACCTCGTCGCGCCGTGCCGGGTCGGGGACCCGGTCGTCGCCGAGTGCGTGCAGGACGGCGAGCACCCCGCCGGGGCGCAGCACGCGCAGAGCCTGCTCGACGTGCTCCGCGAGGTCCAGCGGGTCGCCGGCGGCCACCACGAGGTCGTAGGCGGCGTCGGCGAGCCGGGGGAGCACCTCCAGGGGGCGGCCGGTGATCGTACGGATGCGCGTGGGGCGCACGCCCGCCTCGGCGAACGCCTCCTTCGCGGCGCGCTGGTGCTCGGCCTCGGTGTCGATCGTGGTCAGGACGCCCTCGGGGGCCATGCCGCGCAGGAGCCAGAGACCGGCGACGCCGGCGCCCGTGCCGATCTCCACGACGGCCGTCGCGCGGGTGGCGGCGGCGAGCGCGGCGAGCAGGGCGCCCGTGCCGGTGGAGACGGTGCCGGCCCCCAGCTGGTCGGCGCGGTCCGTCGCCCGCAGGAGGATCTCGTCGGTGGGCAGGTACGCCTCGGCGTACGCCCAGCTCGCAAGCTTGTCGCTGATGGTGTCCTCCGATCCGCCGACTCGATGCTAGCCCCGGGTGTGCGGCGTCCGTCGGCGCACCGCCGGGCGCGTCCGGGGGCGCCCCTGCGCGCACGCTGCGGCCGGCCCGTGGTCGGGAACACCGGGGGGCGGGTCGTCGTTTGGTCAACAGGACAGCTGTCGGGGGAGACTGGGTGCGCGGGTCGTCGCCCGCGTGGGAGGAGAGCCGTGGGTCGTCGAGCCTGGCGTGCCGGTGACGACGCGGCGCCCGCGCCGGACGTCACGACCGACGTCGTGCCCGGCTGGGCCGAGATCGTCACCGAGCACTCGGCCCGCGTCTACCGGCTCGCGTACCGCCTGACCGGCAACCGTCACGACGCCGAGGACCTGACGCAGGAGACCTTCGTGCGGGTCTTCCGGTCCCTGGGCACCTACCAGCCGGGCAGCTTCGAGGGCTGGCTGCACCGGATCACGACCAACCTCTTCCTGGACGACGTGCGCCGTCGCCGCCGGGTGCGCATCGACCCCTGGGGGGACGGGACGGACCGGCTCGTCGACCCCGACGGCGCTGCCACGCCGGAGCGAGGCTTCGAGCACGGCAACCTCGACACCGACGTGCAGCGGGCCCTGGACGCCCTGCCGCCGGAGTTCCGCGCGGCCGTGGTGCTGTGCGACATGGAGGGCCTGTCCTACGAGGAGATCGGCGTCACGCTCGGGATCAAGCTGGGCACCGTGCGCTCCCGGATCCACCGCGGGCGTGCCCAGCTGCGGGAGGCGCTCGCGCACCGGGCCCCGCTCCGCGGTGCCGACGCGCCGGCCGATGCGGGGGATGACGCGTCGGGCACCCCCACGGCCGCCGACGAGCCGACGGCCGATCTGACGGCGCGGGTGGGCCGGCCATGACGCACCTCGGGACCCAGCTCAGCGCGCTCGCGGACGGCCGCCTGGAC
>JAEWQZ010000354.1 GCA_023460255.1 Actinomycetes bacterium | reverse complement strand
GCCCACGACCGCGCCGCCGTGGCCGACGCGCTCGACGCGGCCGGTGTCGGTCCGCTCGCCGACCGCCCACTGGCGACGCTGTCCGGCGGCGAGCGGCAGCGTGCGCACCTGGCGCGGGCACTGGCGCAGGAGCCGCAGGTGCTCCTCCTCGACGAGCCGACGAACCACCTGGACGTCCACGCGCGCCTCGAGCTGCTGGCGCTCCTGCGCCGGCTCGTCGACAGCGACGTCACGGTGCTCGCGGCCCTGCACGACCTCAACCTCGCCGCGTCGGCCTGCGACCACGTCGTCCTGCTCGACGCGGGGCGCGTCGTCGCCGAGGGGTCGGTCGAGGAGGTGCTGGTCCCCGCGGTGCTCGAGCCGGTCTACCGGGTCCGCTGCACCGCGCTGGTGCACCCCGTGACGGGTCGCCCGGTCCTCACGTTCTCCTGACCTGCGTCGCCGGGGTGCCCGCCGGTGGCAGGGGATGCGACGATGACGCGATGGCCCTGTGGATGACCGGCGACGCGGACGCCGACCGCCTGCTCGACACCGACCCGTTCGCCCTCCTGCTCGGCATGCTCCTCGACCAGCAGGTGCCGATGGAGACCGCGTTCGCGGGCCCGCACCGGATCGCGCAGCGGATGGGCGGGCTCGACCCGGGACGCATCGCTGCGGCCGACCCCGACGGCTTCGCGGCACTGTGCGCCACTCCCCCGGCCGTGCACCGCTTCCCGGGCTCCATGGCGGGTCGCATCCAGGCGGTGGCGCAGGCCGTCGTCGAGGACTACGGCGGCGACGTGGCCCGCCTGTGGAGCGAGGGCGACCCGGACGGCGCGGAGGTGCTGCGCAGGCTCCGCGCCCTGCCGGGCTTCGGGGACCAGAAGGCACGGATCTTCCTGGCGCTGCTCGGCAAGCAGCGCGGGGTGCGTCCGGCGGGGTGGCGGGAGGCCGCAGGCGCCTACGGCGACGACCAGCCGCGCTCCATCGCCGACGTCACCGACGCCGCGTCCCTGGCCCGCGTCCGCGAGACCAAGAAGGCCGCCAAGGCGGCGGCCCGGGCGGGCCGCTGAGCCTCACGCGACCACCAGCCGCGGCTCGGCGCGCCGGTCGCCGCCGGCGGTGACGAGGACGTCGACGATCTGGTCGCCGACCAGCTCGTGGTGCTGGAGCAGGGCGTCGCGCAGCGCCTCGACGAGGTGGCGGTGCTCGGAGAGCAGCCAGACGACGCGGCTGCGCGCCGTGTCGAGCACCTCGTCGACCTGCGCCCGCGCGGCCGGGTCCGCCAGGACCGCCCGGACGAAGTCCCCCTCCGTCGCGAGGAACGACACCAGCGACCCCGTCATGCCGGCCGCCCCGACCATCTGGGCGGCGGTGCGCGTCGCGGCGGCGAGGTCGCTCGACGGCCCTGTCGTCGTCTGGCCGAAGAACAGCTCCTCGGCGACGAACCCGCCGAGCGCGATCTCGACGAGGCTGCGCAGGTCCCCGGCGGAGCGCGTGTAGACCTCGTCCTGGTCGTTGTGCGCGAGCATGCCGAGGGCCTGGCCGCGCTTGACGATCGTGAGGATCTCCAGCGTGCGCCGCGGCGCCGCGAGCCAGGCGACGACGGCGTGCCCCGCCTCGTGCGTCGCGATGAGCTCCTGCTCGGCGGCGGTGTAGAGCACCGGCTGGCCGATGCCCACCATCTCGGTGATCCGTGCGTGCTCGACGTCCGCGAACGACATCGCGTCGCTGCCGCGGCGCATCGCGTTGACGAGTGCCTCGTCGAGCAGGTGCTCGATCATCACGGGGGTCCAGCCGATGGTGGCGGCGGCGACCCGGTCCCGCAGGCGGTCCTCGTCGAGCTCGGGCTCGTGGGCGCGCCGCGCCAGGAAGTGGTCGACCAGGGCCCGGCGCCCGTGCACGTCGGGCGTCGGGAACGTCAGCAGCCTGTCGAAGCGTCCGGGCCGCAGCAGCGCGGGGTCGAGGGAGTCCGCCCGGTTGGTCGCCGCGATGAGCAGGATCGGCGCGCGCGACGGCCGGATCTGGCGCAGCTGCCGATCGGCCGGCAGGAAGAGGTTGACCGCCGCGATCACGCGGTTGACGGCCCGCTCGCCGCGCGTCGGCTGGTCGAACGACTGCATCTGGACCAGCAGCTCGTTGACCACACCGCCCGTGCCCTCGCTGATCACCTGGTGCGTGACGACGCCCCCGGGGCCGGCCACGGCACCGAGGCCGTTGCCACCGGGCGGGCCGGCAGCGGCGAGACCACCGCGTCGCAGCGCGATCGCGTCGATCTCCTCGATGAAGCCGATCGCGCCGCCCTCCTTGCGGGCGGCGGTCCGCAGCGCCGCGAAGTACGCGCGGATCTTGCGGGCGGTCGCCCCGTAGTACATGGACTGGAACGACGTCGCGGACACGAACAGGAACGGCACGCCCGCCTCCGCCGCCATGGCCTTGGCGGTCATCGTCTTGCCCGTCCCGGGCGGACCCTCGAACAGCAGGCCCCGGCGCGGGCTGCCCCCGGTGCGGTCGGCGTAGCGCCGATGCATCCAGAACAGCTCGATGGACCGGCGCACGTCCTCCTTGACCGGCTCGATCCCGACGACGTCGTCCAGCGTCACGTCGACCTGCTCCGGCCGGAAGGTCAGGTGCGGCGACCGGCCGCTGATCGCCTGCGTGCCGAGCGCGAGCGCGAGCATCCCGGCGAAGAACACGACGACCACGAGCAGGAACGGGTCGATGTGCGGCAGGCTCGGCAGCGGCGACCGGCCGGTCAGCGGCATGACGATGAACCACGCCTCCGCCAGCAGCACGACGGCGGCCAGCCGGTAGACCCGGCGGCGGCGCATCCTGTCGCGCTCGCGCGCGATGTCGTGGTCCGGCAGCGGCCGGGCTGACGCACCCGACGTGCTCGACGTGTCCGGCATGGGTGCCTCCTCGGGTCGCGGGCGGCGACGGAACACTCATGATGGGACGAAACGGACAGCCTCGCCACCCGAGGGCCGAGGGGCGGACGCCCGACTCAGCCGCCCGGCGCGCCCCGCCCGTCGGCCAGCCCGCGCGCGTAGGCCTCCGCGGCACCCTCACGGAAAAGGTCGGAGCCGGCCGGGCGGACCAGCGTCCGGGCACCCGGGCCGTCGTCCTGCGTGACGAGCCGGCCGAGCCCCCGCACGA
>JAEWQZ010000353.1 GCA_023460255.1 Actinomycetes bacterium | reverse complement strand
CGCCGCGGACGTAGCGTCGCCGCGGGACGGTCGGCCGGTCGCGGGCGGCCCCGCCCCCCGACCGCGCCCGCGTGACCAGGGGGAGCCATGACCCGAACGACCAGCCGACCATCCCGTCGGCTCGCCGCCGTGCTCGGCGCGCTCGCGCTGGGCCTGACCGGTGTCGCCGTGGCTGCGACACCCGCCGCGGCCGTCGAGATCTGCGAGCAGTACGGCACGACCACCATCCAGGGCGGCCGGTACGTGGTGCAGAACAACCGCTGGGGGATCGACGCGCAGCAGTGCATCGACGTGACCAGCAACGGGTTCCGGGTGACCCGCGCCGACGGGTCCACGGCGACGAACGGAGCGCCGAAGTCCTACCCGTCGGTGTTCTTCGGCTGCCACTACGGCACCTGCTCGGACACCGGCGGCCTCCTCGGCCCGAGCGGGCTGCGGGCCTCCGACGCGCGGTTCGGCACGCTGCGCTCGTCGGTGTCGATGTCCTACCCGTCCTCGGGCACGTGGAACGCCGCGTACGACGTGTGGTTCCACCGCAGCCAGCCGTCCGCGTCGACGGGACAGAACGACGGCGCCGAGCTGATGATCTGGCTCAACCGGCAGGGCCCGATCCAGCCGATCGGCTCCCGCGTGGGCACGGCGCAGATCGCCGGGGCGAGCTGGGACGTCTGGTACGGCGGCGGGGGCTGGAACGTCATCTCCTACGTGCGCCAGCAGTCGACGTCGTCGCTGAGCTTCCGGGTCGCGGACTTCTGGGACGACGTGGTCAGCCGCGGCTACGGCTCCCGCGACTGGTACCTGACCAGCATCCAGGCCGGCTTCGAGCCCTGGGAGAGCGGGGTCGGCCTGGCCGTCACGGGCTTCGACGTCACGACCGGCAGCACGCCGACGCCCACCCCGACCCCGACGCCCACCCCGACGCCCACCCCGACGCCGACCCCGACGCCCACCCCGACGCCAGGCCGCTGCGCGGCCACGTACGAGACGGTCAACGGCTGGGGCTCCGGGTTCCAGGGGCAGGTGACCGTGCGCAACACCGGCACGGCCCCCCTGGCCGGCTGGGACGTCACGTGGACGTTCCCCGGCGGGCAGCGCGTGGTGAACTCCTGGAACGCGACGCTGGCGCAGTCGGGCGCGACGGTCACCGCCGGTGACGTGGGCTGGAACGGGACCCTCGCCGGGGGGTCGAGCACGTCGTTCGGCTTCATCGGGTCCGGCGCGTCGCCGTCCGGCATCGCCGTGACCTGCTCCTGACGGACCGCCGAGGGCCCGCCCGCCCGGGTGCGGCCGGGCCCTCGGCCCCCGTCGTCGGTGTCGCGCGGCAGCCTGCGCGGGAGCGATCCCACTTTTCTGGCGCCCTAAAGGTTTAGGCCCTCTGACCGTCCGCGCGCCCGGTGTGATGCTCGCAGCGGTCGCCGCGGATCTCCGGGTGGCCCGCGCGGGGGCGACCGCGCGAACCGACGATCTGGAGGTAGGCGTGTCAACGACGACGAGGCGGCGAACAGCCGCCCTGCTCTCCACGGCGCTGGCCCTCGGGGCCGGTGCCGCACTCGCGGCACCGGCGGCCCAGGCCGCACCGGCGCACGTGGACAACCCGTTCTCCGGCGCCACGTGGTACGTGAACGAGTACTGGGCCGGGACGGTCGAGGGCGCCGCGGCGCGCGCGGGCGGCGAGCTCGGCGAGAAGATGATGGCCGTCTCCGAGGAGCCCACCTTCGTCTGGATGGACCGGATCAGCGCGATCGCCGGCAACGCCGACGGCCCCGGCCTGCGGGCCCACCTGGACGCTGCGCTCGAGCAGCAGCAGGGCAGCACGCCGATCGTGTTCGGGCTGGTCATCTACGACCTGCCCGGCCGCGACTGCTTCGCGCTCGCCTCGAACGGTGAGCTGCCTGCGACCGCTGCCGGCATGGCCCGCTACAAGAGCGAGTACATCGACCCGATCGCGGCGATGCTGGCCGAGCCCCAGTACGAGGACATCCGGTTCACCACGGTCATCGAGCCCGACTCGCTGCCGAACATGGTGACGAACATGAGCCACCAGGCGTGCTCGGTGGCGGCGCCGTACTACCGCGAGGGCATCGCGTACGCGCTCGACAAGCTGCACGCGATCCCCAACGTCTACACGTACGTCGACGCGGCGCACTCCGGCTGGCTCGGCTGGGACAGCAACCTCGGCCCGGCGGTCGAGGAGTTCGCCCGGGTCGCCCAGAGCACGCAGGCCGGCTTCGCGTCGATCGACGGCTTCGTCACCAACACGGCGAACACCACGCCGCTCGTGGAGCCGTTCCTGCCCGACCCGACCCTGAACATCGGCGGCAACCCGGTGCGGTCGTCCTCGTACTACGAGTGGAACTCGTACTTCGACGAGGCCGACTTCACGGCGGCGTTCAAGCAGCGCCTCATCGCGGCGGGCTTCCCGTCGTCGGTGGGCATGATCGTCGACACCAGCCGTAACGGCTGGGGCGGCCCGGACCGGCCGACCGCCGCGTCGACGTCCACGAACCTCAACACCTACGTCAACGAGTCGCGGATCGACCGCCGCACCCACCGCGGTGCGTGGTGCAACCCGCTGGGCGCCGGCATCGGTGAGCGGCCGACGGCCTCGCCGTCCGCGCACCCGCACCTCGACGCGTACGTCTGGGTGAAGCCTCCGGGTGAGTCGGACGGCTCGTCGTCCGAGATCCCCAACGACGAGGGCAAGAGCTTCGACCGCATGTGCGACCCGACGTACAACTCCGACAAGCTCGGCGGTGCGCTCACGGGCGCCACGCCGGACGCTCCGGTGTCGGGCAAGTGGTTCGAGGCCCAGTTCCGCACGCTCGTCGCGAACGCCTACCCGCCGATCGGCGGCGGCACCACCCCGCCGCCGGTGGACACGCAGGCCCCGACGGCCCCTGGCCGCCCGGCGGTCTCGGGCATCACGTCGACCGGTGCGACCCTGACGTGGGCCGCCTCGAGCGACAACGTCGGCGTCACCGGCTACACGGTGCGCAACGCTGCGGGTACCGCGATCGCCACGGCGAGCGGCACCT
>JAEWQZ010000352.1 GCA_023460255.1 Actinomycetes bacterium | reverse complement strand
GGGGGGGGGGCGGCCCCCCCCCCCCCCGGCGCACGGCCCCGACTGCCCGACCGGCTCCCGGGCCGTCAGCCGACGGGCGCGACCGCCCGGCCGAACGCGCCTCGGAAGGCCGACCCACGGTGCCGCTCCGGGAGCCGGTCGGTCCCGAACAGCTTGCGGCGCAAGGTCCCCGGCTCGTACTCGCGCCGCTGCAGACCACGGCGCTGGAGGACCGGCGTGACGTGCTCGACGAACTCCACGTAGCTGCCGGGTCGGGTCACGTTGATGACGTTCACCCCGTCGATCCCGGCGTCCTGCCAGACCTCGAGCGCGTCGGCGATCTGCTCGGGCGTCCCCACGATGCGGTTCGCCCCGGCCAGCAGCCGGCCCAGGTCGCGCACGGTCGGCTGCCGCTCCCCCACGCTCGCCCTCACGGCCGCCACGAGCCCCTTCACCGCCTCCGTCTCGAGGACGTCCACGGGCGCATCCGGGTCGTGGTGCCCCAGGTCGATGCCGAGGCTGCCGGACAGGTGCGCGATGTGCCCGTCCCAGTCGATGACCTCGTCCAGCTCGACGGCCCGCCGCCGCGCCTCCGCCTCGGTGCTGCCGACGACGAACGTCAGGCCGGGCAGGAACCTCAGGTCCTCCGGACGCCGGCCGTACGCCACCGCGCGGGACCGCGTGTCCTCGATCTGGCTGCGGGCCGCCTCCGGCGTCGGCGCGACGATGAACGTCGCCTCGGCGTTGCGCGCGGCGAACTCGCGACCCACCGGAGACGAGCCCGCCTGGAAGAGGAGCGGCGTGCGCTGCGGCGACGGCGAGACGAGGTGCGGGCCCTCGACGGCGTACCGCGCACCCCGGTGGTGGATGGGGTGCACCTTGTCCGCGTGGGCGTGGATGCCCAGTGCACGGTCCTGCACGAGCGCGTCCTCCTCCCAGGAGCCCTCCCAGAGCTTGAGGACGACGTCCAGGTACTCCTCCGCCCAGGTGTACCGCTCGTCGTGGGGGACCAGGCCGTCGTGACCGAAGTTCCGGAAGCCGTTCTCCAGGTAGCCCGTGACGATGTTCCAGGCGACCCGGCCGCCGCTGAGGTGGTCGAGCGTGGACATCTGGCGGGCGAAGCTGAACGGGTGCTGCTGCACGATCGATGACGTGGCGGCCAGGCCGAGGTGCTCGGTGGCCAGGGCCAGCGCGGACAGCAGCACGAGCGGGTCGTTCGCCGGCACCTGGAGCCCGGCGTCGAAGTACTTGCGGTGGTCCCCCCGGTAGTGCCCGTACAGGCCCGTCACGTCGGCGAAGAAGAGCAGGTCGAAGCGTCCCCGCTCCAGCAGCCGGGCCAGGTCGACCCAGTGCCCCAGTGAGTTGAAGTCGGTCTGGCCGGCGTCGGGCAGCCGCCAGGTGCCCTGGACGATGTGCGAGGCGGTGTTCATGACGAACGCCGAGAAGATCAGCGGCGGTCGGCTCGTGGGGTGGGTCATCGTGTCTCCGATCCGAGGTCTGCGGGAGGTGCGGGTGCGGTCGCCGGCGGGTCAGCCGGCGGGTCAGCCGACGGTCGCGGCGCTGCGCGCGTGCCGGGCGGCCGGGTGGTCGGGCAGGGCACGGGCGCGGCCCGCCCCGAACAGCCGCTCGCGGAGCGTCTCCCCCGGCGTGTAGGCGGTGCGGTAGCGGCCGCGGCGCTGGAGCTCCGGCACGACGTGCTCGACGAAGTCGGCGAACGAGCCCGGCGAGAGGTGCTGGATGAGGTTGATGCCGTCGGCGTCGGTGGTGTCGACGACCTCCTCGATCCGGTCGGCCACCTCGCTCGGCGTGCCGGCGACGAAGCGGTTGTCGTTCTCGGGTGCCGACAGGTGGCGCACGAGCTCGCCGACCTTCTTGCGCTCCGTTCCCTCGGACCACATGCGCTCGAAGGTCTGCATCGCGTCCCCGGCCTTGTACTCGAGGTAGGCGTCCGTGTCGTCGCCCGACAGGTCGATGCCGGCCCACCCGCTGAAGAGCACGAGGTGCCCCTCGACGTCGCGGTACTGCTTCAGGAGCGCGACCTTGTCCTCGACCTCCGTGCGCGTGGGCGCGACGACGACCTCCGCGCCGACGAACGCCTTGACGTGGTCGGGTGCCCGCCCCGCCTCCACGGCCAACCTGCGCAGGTCCGCGATCTCCTCGCGCGCCTGCTGGTCGTCCCGTGGTAGCAGGAAGACGGCCTCGGCGTGCCGGGCCGCGAACCCCTTGCCGCGCGCCGACGTGCCGGCCTGGTAGAGGACGGGCGTGCGCTGCGGGCTCGGCTCGGACAGGTGCGGTCCGGCGACGCGGTAGTACTCCCCCTCGAAGCCGATCTCGTGAACCTTGTCCGGGTCGGTGTAGACGAGGTTGTCCGCGTCCAGCACCACGGCGTCGTCGTCCCAGGAGGACTCCAGCAGCCGGTAGACGACCTCGAGGTACTCGTCGGCGATCGCGTAGCGGTCGTCGTGCTTGACCTGCTCGGTCAGCCCGTAGTTGAGCGCGGCGTCCGGCAGGTACCCGGTGACGATGTTCCAGGCGAGGCGCCCGCGCGTGAGGTGGTCCAGCGTCGACAGCCGGCGTGCGTGGCCGAACGGCGGTTCGTAGGTCGTCGTGGAGGTCACGGCGAAGCCGAGGTGCTCGGTCACCGCGGCCATCGCGGGGACGACGAACGCGGGGTCGATGTTGGGCACCTGCATCCCGGCGCGCAGGGCCGCACGCCGGTCCCCCTTGTACGTCGTGTACGTCCCGACGACGTCCGCGAGGAACACGGCGTCGAACAGGCCCCGCTCGAGGAGCCGGGCGAGGTCGGTCCAGTACGACAGGTCCTTGTACTCGGTGCGGCGGTTGCCCGGCACGCGCCACAGGCCGTGGTTGATGTGGCCGGGCGTCGCCATCTCGAAGGCGTTGACGTGGATCTGCTTGGGCATGATCGCTCCTGGGTGAGGGGTCGGGCTGGTGGCGGGTCGGGCTGGTGACGGGTCAGGCGGTCGCGACGAGGCGGTCCGCGCCGGCGAGGCCGATCGCCTCCCGGAAGGCCGCTGCCGTGCGTGCCACGCACTCGCGAGCGGTCTGGTCGACGAGCACGGGGCCGCCCGAGGTGTGGTCGATGTGCGTGTCGAGCACGAAGCGGCCCGCCGTGACGTGCCGGGCGCCGAGGGACGCGAGCACCGGACGGAGCGAGTAGTCGATGGCGAGCAGGTGGGCGACCGTGCCGCCCGTCGCGAGCGGGAGCACGACCTTGCCTGCCAGCGCGGACTGCGGCAGCAGGTCCAGGAACGCCTTGAGCAGCCCGGAGTACGAGGCCTTGTAGATGGGGGTCGCGACGACGAGCGCGTCGGCCCCGATCACGGACCTCACTGCCGCGGCGACCTCAGGGTCGGCGGTGTCCGCGGCGAGGAGCGCCGCGGGCGGTAGCGACCGGATCGCGAGCGTGGACACGTCGTGGCCCGCGAGTGCGAGCTCGTCCCCGACGTGGCGCGCGAGCGCGGCGGTGCGCGAGACGGTGGACGGACTGCCGGTGAGGACGAGGACTGAGGCCATTCGATCTGCCCTTTCGAACGGACGCGAGGACGCGTGGACGGGTGGTGCTCGGTCGCAGGTGCCACCGCCACCCGGCGCCGGAAGGCGCGCCGGGGCGGTGCCGTCGCTCGGGCGCTGGTCCACTGCGGACGGGATGCGCGCGGTGGGCGCGCCGACGCGGTCAGCGGCTCAGCGGGAGCGGGTGGCCGGACACCGGGACACGGCGCGCCGCGCGGGTGCGGCGTCGGCCCCGGCGGGGAACGGCGCCGCCGTCGTCGCCGGCCCCGTCGCGGGCAGAGACAGACGGCGACGGGTCCCGCGGGCATGCACATTCGCGCCGCGACGTGGTCGCAGGGCACGAGAGGCAGCCGGGCGGATGTCATGGCCCGACTCTGGCAGGGGCGCCCACGTGCCGGGAATGCACGGTCCAGCATCCGGGACGAAGGTCCCGGGCGCCCGGCCGCCGGAGCAGGCCCGACGCTACGACCGTGCGACCACCGTGTTCGACGCCTGGGCGCGCGGCCGGATCACCAGGGAGTCCACGTTGACGTGGTGCGGCCGGGTCAGGCACCAGGTGATCGCGTCGGCGACGTCGTCGGCGGTCAGCGGCCCGTCGACGCCGGCGTACACGGCGTCCGCCCGGGCCCGGTCGCCCCGGAACCGCACGAGGGAGAACTCCTCCGTCGCGACCATCCCCGGCGCGATCTCGATGACACGCACGGGCTCTCCCACGAGCTCCAGTCGCAGCGTCTGCGCGATCGTGCGCTCCGCGTGCTTCGCGGCGACGTAGCCTCCGCCGCCCGGGTACGTGTCGTGCCCGGCCGTGGACGTGAGCACCACGACGTCGCCGCGCCCCGACGCGCGCAGCGCCGGCAGCAACGCCTGCGTGACCCGCAGGGTGCCCAGCACGTTGACCTCGTACATCGCTCGCCAGTCGGCGATCGAGCCCGTCGCGACGGGGTCCACCCCGAGCGCACCGCCCGCGTTGTTCACGACGGCGTGCACCGGCCCGCCGGACGTCACGGCGTGCGCCAGGCGCGCGACGTCGTCGTCGTCCGTCACGTCGGCGACGAGGGGGTGCGCGCCGGTGTGCTCCGCGAGCGCGGCCAGGCGGTCCGCGCGTCGGGCCACCGCCAGGACGTCCCAGCCCTCGAGGCGCAGGCGGCGGACGGTGGCCGCACCGATCCCCGAGGACGCCCCGGTGACGACGGCGCGCAGCGGGCTGAGGGACATGTGGCCTCCTTCGACGGCCACCAGGGTAGGGCTCGCCGCCGATCACCCGCCCGGACGCCTCACCCGCCCCGGCGCGGGGCCGATGGGCAGGCGAGCGGGGCGGCCGTCCGCCGCGCCCGGGACGGGGAGGCCATGGCACGGGTCGACGAGCACGCCGTCGAGGAGGCGGACGTGGACGCGGTCGTCGAGGAGCTCGAGTTCCTCGTCGAGCACGACCCGCAGTCGTGCCTGGAGCGCGCCGCGGCCCCGCTCGCCGCGGCACGAGCCGCGGGCACCGCCGACGCCGAGATGCGGCTGTCCCTGCACGTCGCCTTCGCCCACCAGGTGCTCGGGCACGACTCGTCCGCCCTGGCCTGCGCCGATCGCACGGCGCACCTCGCCGAGCTCGCCGGCGACCTCGTGTGGCAGTCGCGCGCCCTCGCCGTCCGGGGCCTGGTGCACCACGAGCTGGGGCACATCGAGGACGCCGTCGACCTGCTCACCCGCGCCGTCGAGCTGCGCCGCGAGGCCGGCGACGCCGCGGGCACCGCCGAGCTGCTCAACCACCTGGGCGTGGTCTACACCGGGCTCGCCCAGTTCGGCCCGCAGGCGGCGGACGTGCTCGCTGAGGCGCGCCGCCTCTGGCTGGCCCAGGACGACACCGACCACGCAGCGGTGGCCCAGGTGAACCTCGCGCGGACCTTCGTCGCGACGGGGCGCCGCATCGCCGAGGAGAACCCGCGCGGCGCACTGGCGGCTGCCCGTCGGGCGCTCGTGTTCGCCCAGCAGGCGGTCGACGAGGCCGACGCCGCGGGCCTGAGCCGCTCGGCGATCGAGGCGCGCCTCGCCGTCGTGGGCGCGCACCTGCTGGCCGGTGACGTCGAGGCGGCCGGCACGGTCCTGGCTGCCGCGCGGGCCATGGCCGACCGCTTCCCGGCCGCACGCCAGCGGCTCGCCCTGCACCGCGAGACGGCCGCCTGGCTCGTGCTCGTCGGACGGTACGACGACGCGGTACGGGAGGCCACCGAGGGCCTCGAGCTCTGCGCTGCCCTCGAGCGCCCGGGTGAGCGGATCGCGCTGCTGCGCGTGCTCGTCTCGGCGCACGAAGGGCGCGGCGCCCTCGCCCAGGCGCTGGACGCCCTGCACGAGCTGCACGAGCTCACCGTCCGCCTCGCCGACTCCGTCGCCGAGCGGCGCTCGGCCCTGCTCAGCTCGCGCCTGGAGGTCGAGCGCGCGCAGCGCATGGCCGAGGCGGAACGCGCGCGGTCCGCGGCGCTCGAGGAGCACAACGCGCGGCTCGCGTACGAGGCGACCCACGACGCGCTCACCGGGCTCGCCAACCGCCGCGTGCTCGACGCGGAGCTGCTGCGCCGCACGGCCGAGCGGGCGCGGTTCGCGGTCGCGCTGCTCGACGTGGACCACTTCAAGCGCGTCAACGACACGTGGTCGCACCACGTCGGCGACCAGGTGCTCGCCCGCATCGCATCCGAGCTGCGCTCCGCGCTGCGGGCCGACGACGTCGCCGCCCGGTACGGCGGTGAGGAGTTCGCCGTGGTCCTGGCCGACGTGGACGCCCCCACGGCCACGGCTGTCGCCGAGCGCGTGCGCCGCGCGATCGCGGACGTCGACTGGGCCGAGCTCATGCCCGGCGGGACGCGCGTGACCGTGAGCATCGGCGTCGTGACGTCGGACGCGGACGGCACGCCCGAGGGCCTGCTGACCCGGGCCGACGCCGCGCTCTACCAGGCGAAGTCCGACGGCCGGGACCGGGTCCGCCTCGCCCCTGGCACGACGGGCTAGGGACCGGCCGCGGCGCACGTGGCCGCGGGGCCGCAGGTGTCCTCAGTCGACGGGGCCGCCGGCGCGTCGGCGACCGCCGCTAGGCTGTGTGGCGGGACCTGGGACCGTCGTCCGGTCCGCCGTCGGCCTCCTCCTTGGGCCGTGGTCCCTGGTCGGCAGCTGGCCCGGCCGCTCCCGACGTCCCGACCGGAAGCCGCCCATGCCCGCCGAGCACCGTCACGCCCTCGCCCCGTCCAGGCGTACCGCGCCGCCCGTCGTCGCCGTCGCCCTGGCCGCCCTCATGGCCGCCCTCCTGACC
>JAEWQZ010000351.1 GCA_023460255.1 Actinomycetes bacterium | reverse complement strand
GGCTCGGGCGGCGTGCGGAGCACGCTGCGGCGCTCGGGGACCGGCGCGGGCGGCGGCGGAGCGGCGAGGACCGGGGGCTCGGAGTGCTCGAGGGGGTCCGTCGCTGTCTCGCCGGCCTCCGGCGCGGCGGGGGCCTCCTCCGTCGTGGGGGGCTCGGGCTCGGCGGACGGCTCGACGACGGGCTCGGTCTCGACGGGCTCGGTCTCGACGGGCTGCAGCGGTGGCGGGAACCACACGGGAACCCCGGCGACCACGGGATGCACCTCGGCGGGGCGCTCCTCGATCGGCGGGGGCGGCGGCGGGCGCCACCCGGTGGGGCCCGTCCACGGCGGCGGTGACCCGACGACCGGGGTCTGCCGCGTCTCGGTCTCGGGCTCCGGCTCTGCCTCCACCTCCGGCTCCGGTTCCGCCTCGGGCTCAGGTTCCGGCTCCGGCTCTGCCTCGGGCTCCGGCTCTGCCTCCACCTCCGGCTCCGGTTCCGCCTCGGGCTCAGGTTCCGGCTCCGGTTCCGCCTCGGGCTCCGGTTCCGGCTCCGGCTCTGCCTCGGGCTCCGGCTCCGGTTCCGCCTCGGGCTCAGGTTCCGGCTCGGGCTCGGGCTCAGGCTCGGGCTCGGGCTCGGGCTCAGGCTCCGGCTCCGGCTCCGGCTCAGGCTCCGCCTCCGCCTCGGGCTCAGGCTCCGGCTCGGGCTCGGGCTCAGGCTCGGGCTCAGGCTCTGCCTCGGGCTCAGGCTCCGCCTCCGCCTCGGGCTCCGGCTCAGGCTCCGGCTCCGGCTCGGCCTCCACCTCCGGCTCCGGCTCGGGCTCAGGCTCGGGCTCGGGCTCAGGCTCCGGCCCTGCCTCGGGCTCGACCTCCGGCTCCGGCTCCGGCTCCGGCTCCGCCTCCGGCTCCGGCTCCGGCTCAGGCTCCGCCTCTGCCTCGGGCTCAGGTTCCGCCTCGGCCTCGGGCTCGACCTCCGGCTCCGCCTCCACCTCCGCCTCGGGCTCGACCTCCGGCTCGGCCTCCACCACGGGCGCGCCCTCCACACCCGCCTCGACCTCCTCGGCAGCCCGCCGCGCGCGGCGGCCGTGCGGGCGCGGCGCCTCTCCGGCGAGCCCGAGGAAGAGGCCCAGCGTCGGCGGGGGTGCGGGGGCCGCCGCCACCGCGAGGACCTCGCGTCCCAGCGCGGCGAGGTCGGCGGCGCTCGCCACGTCGGCCACGCCGTCCCCGATCACCAGGGCGTAGCGGAAGGTCAGGCCGGCGTCGGGCGGGAAGTCGAGGTCCTCCGCCGCGAAGGGGGCGGGCCCGAGGGCGGCGTACGGCTCGGAGCGCACGTACCACCGCGGCGGGTGGACGGGGTTCGCCTCGTCGTCGACGATCACGAGCGTGGAGGCCCCGCCCGTCTCGTCGTGCCGGCCCGTGAAGCCGGCCCATGCGGACCGCGCCTCGGCGTCCAGGGCGTCCGGCAGCACGGCGTCCGGCAGCAGGGCGGTGCCCCCCGTGAACGAGCGCGGGCCACGCCAGAACAGCCCGCCGTAGCCGTCCCCCGCGCTGCCACGCGTGGCCGGTGACCCGAGCGGCAGGTCCTGGCCGCTGATGTTGGTCATCGTCGTCTCGACGGTGAGCACCCAGACGTCCTCGGCGGGCACCATGACGAGCAGGCGCCGCTGCTCGCGGACGAGCTCGGGCCCGGCGTCGAGCCCGGTCCGGGAGCGCCCGTGCCAGACGAGCTCGTGCGCCCACGCCACATGGTCGAGGCGCTCGCGGATCTCCGTGAAGTGCTGGTGGTCCATCGAGCCGTTGACCGGCAGGCGCCGGTACTCGCCGTCGGCGAAGGTGGGCCCGCCCCAGAGGTTGTGGGGGCCGACGTGCGGCAGGGCCCACGAGATGCCGCGGTGCCACGGGCGGTCGTGGGGGCGGGCCAGGGTGACGACCTCGCCCGCGAGCGTCCTGACCGGGTGCAGGTAGGGCCGCGGCGAGTCGCCCGGCATGTCGTCGGGCAGGTGGACGTAGCGGAGCAGCTCCCGCCCGTCGTACGCCACGCGGACGTCCAGCGCGACCTGCAGGGTCAGGCGAGCCATGGCACCTCCCGGTGCGGCTCGCCCACGGGTCCGTCGGGCACGTCGGCTCCTCGGCTGGTGGTTCGTCGAGCCCACCCTAGACAGCCGGGCGGCCGTCGGCGTACGCGTCAGCCCACGACGTGTCCCGTCACCTCACCGAGGTCGGGGTCCGTGAAGGTGGCGTTCAGTCGCCCGGCGAGCCGGACGCCGTCGTCGCCGACCGTGGCCGTCACCGTCAGGCAGTACGGGGTGGTGAGCCAGCGCAGCTGAGCCGTGTGCACGCCGGGCGCGGTCCACGCGCCCGCCGCGACGACGGGCACGCGCTCGGTCGCCGGCTCCCCGACGAGCGTGCCCTCACGGGAGCGGGGCGGCAGCGTGCCGGGGGCCCACTCGCCGGCACCGAGCCGCACGGTCTCCGTGCGCCCACCCAGGTCGAGCGTGACGGTCGCGCCCGGCACCCCGAGCCCCTCCGGGCCGACGGTCACCGCCCGGATGCCGCCCGGGGCGCCGTCGAGATCGATCCGACGGCCGGCGAGGTCTGCCACGGCCGACGGCTCCGCCGCACCCGAGGGCGGCTCGAGCCGCAGCTCCGCCAGGCGTGCCGCGAGCTCGGCCTGCGCACCGGCGTCGTGCACCGTGTCCGCGAACGGGCCCGCCCCGCCCAGCGCGGGCAGGAGATGCTCCCACACGCGGTCGAGCACGCCCTGCAGGTCCGGCGTGCCCGACGTCGTCGCGACCACCGCGTCCTGCTCCGGCAGGACCACGCAGAACTGCCCGAACGCGCCGTCGCCGCGGTAGACGCCCGGGGGCTGGCAGCGCCAGAACTGGTAGCCGTAGCCCTGCGCCCAGTCGACGTCGTTGATGTGGCTGTCCGTGTGCCGCCGGGTGGCCTCGGCGACCCAGCCCTCGGGCAGCAGCCGCCGGCCCTGCCAGACGCCGTCGGCGAGGTACAGCTGGCCGAAGCAGGCGATGTCCTCGGTGGTCAGCGACAGGCCGAAGCCTCCCGTGTCCACACCCTCCGGCGACCGCTCCCACGTGGCGCCCTCGATGCCGAGCGGCTCGAGCAGGCGGGGGCTGAGGTAGTCGAGCAACCGCTGCCCGGTGAGCCGCTGGAGGATGAAGGAGAGCACGTACGTGGCCGGGGTGTTGTAGAGGAAGTCCGTGCCCGGCTCCACCTCCATCGGCAGCGCCAGGAAGGCCTTCGCCCACTCCCGACGCCCGAACACGCGGTCGTCGGTCGCCGTCGTGTGACCCGCCGTCATGGTCAGCAGGTGCCGGATCCTCAGGGTCGCGAGCTTGGGGTCCGGGTGGGCCGGTGCCAGGTCGCCGAGGTGGTCGAGAACCAGGTCGTCGACCGAGAGCAGGCCCTCGGCCTGCGCGAGGCCGACGGCCGTCGACGTGAAGCTCTTGCTGAGCGAGTACAGCTCGTGCACCAGGTCGGGCCGGTACGGGTGCCACCACCCCTCCGCGACCACCGACCCGTGGCGCAGCACCATGAGGCTGTGCAGCTCGGGGCCGCCGTGCTCCACCGAGTCGAGGAAGGCGAGGAGGGCGCGTGCCGGGACCCCCTGGTCCGCGGGCGCGCTGCGAGGAAGTCGACGCTGAGTGGGCATGCCCCCACCCTGGCACGGCCGCGCACCCCTAGCATGTGCCTACCCCGCGAGAATGGATCGATAAAGTGTCGCGTCGCGCCCGCATCCTGCTGCACCCGGACTTCACCGTCGGCGACGTCGACGGACGGCTCTTCGGCTCGTTCGTCGAGCACCTGGGCCGGGCCGTGTACACCGGCATCCACGAGCCCGGCCACGCCGCGGCCGACGAGCACGGCTTCCGTACCGACGTCGCGGACCTGACCCGCGAGCTCGGCGTGACGCTCGTCCGCTACCCGGGTGGCAACTTCGTCTCGAACTACGTCTGGGAGGACGGCGTCGGACCGGTCGACCAGCGCCGGCCGAGCCTCGACCTGGCGTGGCGCACCGTGGAGCCGAACGTCGTCGGCACCGACGAGTTCCTCGGGTGGTGCGAGCGCACGGGCGTCGAGCCGATGATGGCCGTCAACCTCGGCACCCGGGGCGCCGCCGAGGCGGCGGCGCTCGTCGAGTACTGCAACGCCCCCGCCGGCACCCGCTGGGCCGACCTCCGCGCCGCGAACGGCCGGCGCGAGCCGTGGGGCGTGCGCGTCTGGTGCCTCGGCAACGAGATGGACGGGCCGTGGCAGATCGGCCACACGAGCGCCGAGGAGTACGCCCGGCGGGCCGCGCAGGCGGCGTACGCCATGCGGCAGGTGGACCCGGGCATCGAGCTCGTCGTCTCCGGCTCCTCCGGGATGGCGATGCCGACGTTCGGCGCATGGGAGCGCACGGTGCTCGCGGAGACGTTCGACCTCGTCGAGCACATCTCGATGCATGCCTACTACGAGGAGCTCGACGGGGACCGCGCGTCCTTCCTCGCGTCCGGCACGGCGATGCGGCGCTTCATCGAGCGCGTCGTCGCCTCCGCCGACGCGGTCGCCGCGGAGCGCCGGTCCGACAAGCGCATCACGATCTCCTTCGACGAGTGGAACGTCTGGTACCTGGCCTCGCGGCCCGCGCACTCCGACGCCTCCGTGATCAGGGGCGCCGACGGCGTGCCCCCGCGGCTGCTGGAGGACGAGTACTCGGCACTCGACGCCGTCGTCGTCGGGGACCTGCTGATCACCCTGCTCGCGCACGCCGACCGCGTCCGGATCGGGTGCCTGGCCCAGCTCGTCAACGTCATCGCACCGATCATGACCGAGCCGGGCGGCGGGGCCTGGCGCCAGCCGACCTTCCACCCCTTCGCGACGACGGCGGCGTGGGCCCGCGGCGCGGCTCTCGAGCTCCGGGTCAGCTCCCCCACGACGACGACGGCGCAGCACGGCGACGTGCCCGTCGTCACGGCGGCCGCGACGTGGGACGAGGCGACGGGGGCCGTCGCCCTGTTCTGCGTGAACCGGTCGGCCGAGCCGGTGGAGGTCGACGTCGAGCACCCGGCCGCGCGGGTCGAGCTCACGCAGGGCGTGCGGATGCGCGCCGACCACACCCCGGCCGTGGCCGGCCCGGAGCACGCCGCGGCCGTCGAGGCGGGACACCTGGACCGCCTGGGCCCGGTGCCGGCGGGCGACGACCCGGCGCGCACCCGTCTGGTCCTGGCACCCGAGTCGTGGACCGCGTGGCGGGGGACCGCGACCCGGGCCTGACCGGGCCTGACCGGGCCTGACCGGGCCTGACGGGGCGCCCGCGGCGCGTTGCGCTGTGGGCGATCACAGCGCGCGGAACGGTCCACCGGTCCGTATCGTCAGCGTGTGCTGACCGCCGCCGCGTCCTCGACAGCGATCTCCACCATCGGCACGCCGACGCTGTGGGCGATCACCATCGCCGTGGTCATCGCCCTGCTCACCCTCGACTTCGTCGTCACGCGCAAGCCGCACGAGGTCTCCATGCGCGAGGCGGTGACCTGGAGCGTCATCTACATCGCCCTGCCGCTGACGTTCGCCGTCGTCGTGTGGAACGTGTGGGGCGGCCAGACGGGCCTGGAGTACCTCACGGGCTACCTCGTCGAGAAGTCGCTGTCCGTGGACAACCTGTTCGTCTTCATGCTGCTGCTCACGGCCTTCGCGGTGCCCCCGGAGCTCCAGCAGCGGGTGCTGCTCTACGGGATCGTCGGGGCGCTCGTCCTGCGCGGCATCTTCATCGCCCTGGGCGCCGCGATCCTCGCGAACTTCACGTGGGCGTTCCTGCTCTTCGGCGCGATCCTGCTGGTCACGGCCGTGAAGATCGTGCGCGACCAGATCAAGCACGCCAGTCACGACGTCGACGTGTCCCAGATGCGCTCGGTCCGGCTGATGCGCCGCTTCATGCCGGTCACCGAGGAGTACCAGGGCCCGCGGATGACCGTCCGGGTGGACGGGCGCCGGGCGATCACCCCGTTCGCGCTGGTGGTCGTCGCGGTGTTCGCCACCGACATCGTCTTCGCGGTGGACTCGGTGCCCGCCGTCTACGGCATCACCGGCGACCCGTACCTCGTCTTCGCGACCAACGCCTTCGCGCTGCTGGGCCTGCGAGCCCTGTACTTCGTGCTCCAGGGTGCGCTGAGCAAGCTCGTGCACCTCGGGTACGGCCTCGCCGCGATCCTCGCGTTCATCGGCGTCAAGCTCGTCCTGCACTGGGCGCACGAGGTCTGGGACGGCGTGCCCACCGTGCCGACCCTGTGGTCGCTGGCGGTCATCGTCGTCATCCTCGGGATCGTCACCGCGACCAGCCTGTACGCGACGCGTGACGTGCCGGGCGACGCCCGCGCATCGGCCCACGTGGCCGAGCCGGGCCGCCGGGTGCCGCCGCGGGCGACGATCCCGCCGATCCTCGGTGGCGTGCGCACGGACGACAAGGACGCGACGCCCACCGACCGTCCCTGACGCCCCGTCCCGTCCCACCCCACCCCCCCATACACACAGTGGAACGAAACGAGGGCCCCAACCCCCACAGTGGAACGATCTGCCGCCATTTCGTTCCACTCTGCGGGGTTGCCGACGCGGAGTGGAACGATCTGCCGCCACTTCGTTCCACTCTGCGGGGTTGCCGACGCGGTGGCGGCTGACGCACCGGTCCCGGACGCGAGCGGCCCTCACTTCCAGCGGCGACGGGTCCCCGCGACGTGCTGCGCGTAGCCCACCAGTGACGCGCTCGAGCACAGCAGCTGGTAGCCGAGCAGGAACGCCACGTAGCCGAGTCGGTTGCGCCGCACGCTCAGCCCCAGCGGGCCGAAGACGTGCCGGGCCTGGAACCCCCGCACCCCGCCGTAGACGAGGAGCGTGACCGGCAGCACCGCGAGCGTCCAGGCGGACACCACCAGCGGCACCCCGAGGCAGAACAGGACGAGTCCGGGCACCCAGATGCAGACGTAGCCGACGTCGAGCAAGGGGATGAGCAGGTCGACGCCGGCCACCGCCTTGGTGAGCACGCGGCGCTGGCGCCACGACGGGACGGCCCGCAGCCCCTCGAGCATCCCGCGGGCCCAGCGGGCGCGTTGCCGCATGAAGTGCCGCAGGTGCTCCGGCACGTCGGTGAACGCGACGGACGTCGGCTCGAAGTAGACGCGACGGCCGCCCTCCATCAGTCGCCAGGTGAGCACGATGTCCTCGCCGATGGCGTCGGGCCAGCCGCCCACCGCCCGCAGCGCCTCGGTCCGGTACAGGGAGAAGGCGCCCTGCGCGACGAGGGTCGCCTGGTACAGCCCCTGCATCCGCTTCACCGCGGCGATGCCGAGGTAGTAGTCCCACTCCTGCATCCGGGTGAGCAGGTTGTGGCGGGAGTTGCGCACGAGCACGGTGCCGGCGACCGCGTCGGTGTCCTCCGGCGCCGCGTCGAGGCGCGCGACCAGACGCCGCAGCGCCTCGCGGTGCAGCAGGGTGTCCGCGTCCACCGTCACGACGAGGTCGGTGGTGACGTACGCCAGCGCCGCGTTGAGCGCGTGCGCCTTCCCGGGTCGCTCCTCGTGCACGACGCGCAGCGGCAGCCCGAGCCGCGCAGCCGCCCGCTCGGCCTCGGCGACCGTGCCGTCCGTCGAGCCGTTGTCCGCGAGCAGCACGCGGATCGTGCCGAGGTGGTCGCTGCGGGCAATGCCCTCGAGCGTGCGCCCGACGGCTTCCTCCTCGTTCCGCGCGGCGATGATGACGGTGACGGCCGCCGTGGGCGCCGTGGCGGGCAGCCGTGGCTGCCGGTCGAGCAGCAGCGACGCGGCGAGGAACGCCACGATGGCGCCGGGCAGGTAGGCGACGAGGGTCACGACGACCCACGCGAGCACCGCCCCGACGACGGCGTCGAGCTCGGCGACCCACGGGCGGGACACCCACACCGACAGGCCCACCCACACCGCCGCGAAGGCCACGGCGATGCCGAACTTGCCGGCGACGGTGACGTAGCGGGGCCGCCACCGCGCGTCGGGCTGGACCCGCTCGCGGCCGGGCGCAGCATCGGGCGCAGCGCCGGGTGCGGCGGTCGGACGGTGCGGGGC
>JAEWQZ010000350.1 GCA_023460255.1 Actinomycetes bacterium | reverse complement strand
GCCCGGTCCCGCGCGGCCGCGAGCGCAAGTCGATGCTGCTGCGCCTCGACCCGGCCGTGCACGAGGCGCTGGCCCGCTGGGCCGCCGACGACCTGCGCAGCACGAACGCGCACGTGGAGTGGCTGCTCCGCCGGGCGCTCGAGCAGGCCGGCCGCCTGCGGCCCTAGCCCCCCACCCAGGGTGGGCGAGGGGGCGTCAGTCCGTCGCGAGTCGCGCGTGCAGGTGGGCGTCCTGCCATCCCCGCGGCGTCCGGAGCGCACCGCGCAGCGTGCCCTCGACCCGGAAGCCGGCCCCGCTCGCCACTGCGCAGGCCCGCACGTTGGCCAGGGCGTGCACCAGCCACACCCGGTGCAGCCCGAGCTCGGCAAACGCCCACCCGGTCGCCGTCGTGGCGGCCCGGCGGGCCAGGCCCCCGCCCCGCGCGGCGGGCAGCATCCAGTACGACAGCTCGGCCGATCGGTCGAAGCCCGACACGCGCCGCACGCCCACGTAGCCGAGCGCCTCGTCGCCATCCGGACCCGCCACCGCCCAGGCCGCATCGCTGCCCGCGGCCCACCGGCGCGTCCAGCCCGCGATCCACGCGGCGGGGTCGTCGTCGTCCTCGTCCGCCTGCCTGGCCCGCCACTCGGCGATGGCCGGGTCGGCGAACGCAGCGGCGACGACGTCCGCGTCCTCGGCGGTCCAGGGCCGCAGCCCGACACCGGTGCCCGCCACCCGGCAGGGACCGGCGTCGCGGACGGCGTCGGCGGTCAGGACCGGGGGCAGCTCGGGCATGGTGTCCTCCTAGGGGCGGTCCTCGAGCAGCCCCGCCATCCAGGCCTCGACGTCGTCCGGCCGGCGGGGCAGGGCGGCCGACAGGTTCTCGTTGCCGTCGGCGGTGATGAGGACGTCGTCCTCGATGCGCACGCCGATGCCGCGGTACTCCGCCGGCACGGCGAGGTCGTCGGCCTTGAAGTAGAGGCCGGGCTCGATGGTGAAGACCATGCCGGGCTCGATGACCCCGTCCACGTACATCTCCCGGCGCGCCTGCGCGCAGTCGTGCACGTCCAGCCCGAGGTGGTGCGACGTGCCGTGCACCATCCAGCGGCGGTGGTACTGCCCGTCGGGCGACAGCGACTCCGCCGGGCTGCACGGCAGCAGGCCCCACTCGGCGAGGCGCGCGGCGATGACCTCCATCGCCGCGGCGTGCACGTCGCGGAACCGGGCGCCCGGCCGGGCGGCGGCGAAGGCGGCGTCCGCGGCGTCGAGCACCGCTGTGTAGACGCGCCGCTGCACGTCGGTGAACTCGCCCGTCACGGGCAGGGTGCGCGTGACGTCGGCGGTGTAGAGCGACTCGACCTCGACGCCTGCGTCCAGCAGGACGAGGTCGCCCTCGCGGACCTGGCCGTCGTTGCGGATCCAGTGCAGCGTCGTGGCGTGGTCGCCGGCCGCGGCGATCGTCTCGTACCCGACGGCGTTGCCCTCCTCGCGCGCGTGCCCGTCGAACGTCGCCTCGATGACCCGCTCGCCGCGGCGGTGGCGGACGGCGCGGCCCAGCTGGCGCACGACCTCGGCGAAGCCCTCGATCGTCGCCGCGACGGCCGCGCGCATCTGCGCCACCTCGTACTCGTCCTTGACCAGCCGCAGCTCGGAGAGGACCTCCAGCAGCTCGGCGTCGGCGGTCGCGGACTCCTCCTCGGACGCCGCTTCTGCGCGCGCCGCGTCCACCAGCGCCGTGACGCCCTCGTCGGCCCCGGGCACGACGCGCACCCGGACGCCGTCCGGCCCGACGTCCTTGGCGAGCGCGTCGAGCAGCTCGGCGAGCGGGGCGACCTCGAGTCCCGTCATCGCGGCGAGGTCCTCCAGCGTCGGGCGCGCACCGACCCAGAACTCGCCGTAGCGCGCGTCGGCGAAGAACTCCTCGGTGTCCCGCCCCGCGGCGGGCCGGAAGTACAGGACGGCGCGGTGGCCCGGCGCCCCGTCCTCGTCGAGCGGGTGCAGGACGAGGACGGCGTCCGGCTCCTGGTCCGTGCCGAGCCCCGTGAGGTGGGCGAAGGCGGAGTGCGGCCGGAAGCGGTAGTCGGTGTCGTTCGACCGGGTCTTCAGGGGTCCGGCCGGGACGACGAGGCGCTCTCCGGGGAAGCGGGCGGACACGCGCTCGCGTCGGGCCGCCGCGTACGGTGCGGCCGGCAGGGGCTCCGGGGCCGGACGCTCCGCGGCGGCCCACCGGTCGGCGACGAACGCGCGGAACGCCGCCGAGCTCGGACGCTGGGAGCGCTGGGAGCCGCGGTCGGCGACCTTCTCCGTCGCTCCCGTCGTGCCCGTCGCACCGGCCGCCTCCACGGCGGCCCCGCCTTCGCTGGTGACCTCGCTCATGGCGCCCATCGTCCCATCCCGTGCCGGGTCGTCCAGCCCGCCGCGGGTCGCCGCGCGGCGCCTACGCTGGCCGGGTGCGCGCCGACATCCACACCCACTCGGTGGCGTCCGACGGCACCGACACCCCGGCCGCGCTCGTCGCGGCGGCAGCGCAGGCCGGCCTCGACGTCGTCGGGCTCACGGACCACGAC
>JAEWQZ010000349.1 GCA_023460255.1 Actinomycetes bacterium | reverse complement strand
CCATCGGACGCACCTGGGCGGTGAGGCGGCGCGTCAGCTCGTCGTCGTGCACCGACCGGGCCAGGTCGTCGAGCGAGCCGTGCAGGTCGACGCTGAGCGGGTCGTTCATCGGGTCCTCCGGGGGCTGGTGGTGACGAGTCGGACGGGGGCGTCGGCGGCGTCGAGCGCCTCGGCGGCCGGTCGGCGGACCGGGCCGAGGGACGACTCGAGGCGGCGGACCGCGTCGGAGAGGTAGCGCTTGACGGCGCCCTCGGACAGGGCGAGCTCGTCGGCGATCCGCGGGACGGTGAGGTCCTCGTAGAACCGCAGCACGACGCAGGCGCGCTCGCGCGGGCTGAGCCCGGCGAGGGCGTCGCGCACCGCCATGCGCTCACCCACGGCGGTCTCGGGACCGGGCGACGCGTCCGCGGCGACGGCGAGGTGCCGCACGGCCGCCCACCGCTTGCGGCGCCGGAACCCGTCCAGGTAGGTGGTCAGCACGGCCCGGCGGACGTAGCCCTCGACGTTGTCGAGGTGGGTGCCCGCGCGGGCCCGGGCGAAGGTCTTCACGAGGGCGTCCTGGACGAGGTCCTCCGCCTCGCGCCGGTCGCCGCAGAGCAGGTACGCGTAGCCCACGAGGGCCGGGCCGCGCGTGGCGACCAGGTCCTGCAGGGTGTGCTCCCAGGCCGGCATCGCGTCTCCTCGCGGGGGCCGTCGGCGACCCCCCTCACCCAGCATGACGCCGCAGGCTCGAGGATCGTTGGGGGCGGGTCCCCACCGACGGGAGGGCCGCCCGCCGATCATGGTTCTCTAGGCCCTAGGTCCCGCGTAGACTGCCCGCCTGCGGCCAGGGGGGCCGCGCGTCACCGGCAACGACGCCGGTGCGCACGCCCGAGACCTGGAGGACTGCATGCCCTCGCTCGAGACGTCGAGCCTCGTCACCGTCGGCGTCATCGCCCTCATCGCGCTCGTGTCCCTCGGCTTCGCCCTCCACCTGCGCGGCCAGGTCCTCGCCGCGCCCGACGGCACGCCGCGCATGCAGACCATCGCGCAGGCGGTCCAGGAGGGCGCGGCGGCGTACCTGAGCCGCATGTTCCGCACCCTCGTCCTCTTCGCGGCCATCGTCTTCGGGCTGCTGTTCCTGCTGCCCGGTGACGCGGGTGTCCGGGTGGGCCGCTCCCTGTTCTTCCTGCTCGGCGCCGGTTTCTCGGCGGCGATCGGCTACCTCGGCATGTGGCTGGCCGTGCGCGCGAACGTCCGGGTCGCCGCGGCCGCCATGGGCCCGGACGGGCGGACCGAGGGCGCGCGGATCGCCTTCCGCACCGGCGGGGTCGTCGGCATGTCGGTGGTGGGCCTGGGCCTGCTCGGGGCGGCGAGCGTCGTGCTCCTCTACCGCGGTGACGCGCCCGCCGTCCTCGAGGGCTTCGGCTTCGGGGCCGCCCTGCTGGCGATGTTCATGCGGGTCGGCGGCGGCATCTTCACCAAGGCCGCCGACGTCGGCGCGGACCTGGTCGGCAAGGTGGAGAAGGGGATCCCCGAGGACGACCCCCGCAACCCCGCGACCATCGCCGACAACGTCGGCGACAACGTCGGCGACTGCGCCGGCATGGCCGCCGACCTCTTCGAGTCCTACGCGGTGACCCTCGTCGCGGCGCTCATCCTCGGCAAGGTCGCGTTCGGCGAGCAGGGCCTGGTCTTCCCGCTCATCGTCACGGCGATGGGCGCGATCACCGCCGTGCTCGGCGTCGTCCTGACGCGGGTGCGAGGCCAGGAGAGCGGGCTGCGCGCGATCTACCGCGGCTTCTACCTCGCCGCGGCGGCCGGCGTCGTCCTCTCGGCGATCGCCGCGTTCGTCTACCTGCCGGCCACGTTCGGCGCGCTGCGCGGCGTCGGCGACGAGCTGGCCGGGCACGTCGGCGACCCGCGGGTCGTGGCCACCCTGGCGGTGGCGATCGGCGTCGCGCTGGCCGGCGTGATCCTGTGGGTCACCGGGTACTTCACCGGCACCACGAGCAAGCCGACCATCCACGTCGCGCGGACCTCGCTGACGGGTCCGGCCACGGTGGTCCTCTCCGGCATCGGGGTCGGGTTCGAGTCGGCCGTGTACACGGCCGGCATCATCGCCGCGGCGATCTGCGGGGTGTTCCTCCTCTCCGGCGGCTCGATCTGGCTCGCGCTGTTCCTCATCGCCCTCGCCGGGTGCGGACTGCTGACGACCGTCGGCGTCATCGTCGCGATGGACACCTTCGGCCCGGTCAGCGACAACGCGCAGGGCATCGCCGAGATGTCCGGCGACGTGGACGCGGCCGGCGCCCAGGTGCTGACCGACCTCGACGCCGTCGGGAACACCACCAAGGCGATCACCAAGGGCATCGCGATCGCGACGGCGGTGCTCGCCGCGACCGCCCTGTTCGGCTCGTACACGGACGCGATCCGCCAGGCGGTCCACTCGCTGGAGGGTGCCCTCGACACGTCGGGCCTGGCCCTGGCCATGGTCTCGTTCGAGGTCGTCTCGCCGATCACCCTCGTCGGCGTCATCCTCGGCGCGGCCACGGTGTTCCTGTTCTCCGGGCTGGCGATCGACGCCGTCACGCGCGCGGCCGGGGCCATCGTCTTCGAGGTGCGCCGGCAGTTCCACACGCTGCCCGGGATCATGGCGGGCACCGAGCGGCCGGACTACGGCCGCGTCGTCGACATCTGCACGCGCGACTCGCTGCGCGAGCTCGCCACCCCCGGCCTGCTCGCGGCGTTCGCGCCGATCGCCGTCGGGTTCGGCCTCGGCGTCGGGCCGCTCGCGGGGTTCCTCGCGGGCTCGATCGCCGCGGGCGTCCTCATGGCGGTGTTCCTGGCGAACTCCGGCGGCACCTGGGACAACGCGAAGAAGATCGTCGAGGACGGCCGGTACGGCGGGAAGAACTCCGAGGCGCACGCGGCGGTGGTCATCGGTGACACGGTGGGCGACCCGTTCAAGGACACCGCCGGCCCGGCGATCAACCCGCTGATCAAGGTGATGAACCTCGTGGCGCTGCTCATCGCGCCGGCCGTCGTGCAGGTCAGCCTCGGCACCGACGCCAACCACCTGCTGCGGCTGTCCATCGCGACCGGCGCGGCGCTCATCGCGTTCGGCGCGGTGATCGTCTCCCGGCTGCGGGCCGCACGGGTGGACCGGGAGGGCCGGCTCGAGCGGGAGGCGCAGCTGGGCTAGCGCGCCGGACTCGGCGCCCCCGGGCGCCGACGGGACGTGCTCAGTGGCGTCGGTACGTCACCGTCATGTCCGGCATGCCGAGGAGGTCCTCCAGGCCGACGGTCGTCATCGTGAGGGTGTCGCCGGAGCAGGAGACCTGCTGGGTACCGGACTGCCCCGCGGTGGACGCCCCGCTCAGGCCCTGCTGGAAGCCCTCGCTGTAGCCCGGGACCTCGACGCCGTCGATCGCCACCGTCGACTCGATCGCGATGCCCGACAGGTCGCCGGCGGCCACCGAGGTCAGGACGTCGCCGACGAGCGTGTACGACTGCGTCATGGTCCCGTCCATGCGTGTCGTGCTGACGATCGTCTGGCCCTCGACGTCGAGCGTCATCTCGGTCACGTAGTCGGTGTAGGCCGTCGTGATGGTCGTCGCGTCGACGGTCGTGAGCGTCTCGCCCCTCGCCGTCGTCGTCGCCGGCATCCCCATCTCGGCCATCATCGCGTCACCCATGGCCACGACCTGGGCCAGGTCGGCCGACCACTCGCCGATGATGCACGCGGCGAGGTCACCGGACGGGGCCGCGTCGTCGACGGGCTCCTCGGCCGGCTCCTCGGCTGGTTCGGTCCGCTCGGTCTTCGTCGGGCCCGCGGGGGTGTCGTCGCGCTCGGGCGCGGGGTCGTCGCCGGAGCAGCCGGTGAGCAGCACGGCGAGCGTGACGACGGGCAGGAGCAGGCGGGTGGTGCGCACGACGTTCCTCCGGAGTCTCCCGGGGCACGCGTCGGCCCCCGGCTGTCCGCCATGGTCGCAGGGGCGCCGGGGGCCGACCAGGGCCGTTCGGGTCCCGATCCGGTTCCTGCGGACGCGTCAGGGCCGGACGAGGTGCACGGCCAGGTCCTCCCGCTCGAGGCCGAGCACCACGGGGATGAGGTCAAGGGTCGTCGGGCCGCACACCGCGCGCTGGTCGCCCTGCCCCGCGCCCATCGCGTCGACCCCGCTGCCGGAGTCCGAGTCGAGGCCGGGCTGCGCGACGCCGTCGACGTACGTCGTCGTCGTGAAGACCACCGCGGTCATGTCGATGGGCTCCGACGCGAGCATGTCCCCGGCGAGCGTGTACGACTGCTGGGCCGGGCCGTCCTGCACGGTGACGACCCGGACCTCCTGGCCGCCCGAGTCCATCGTGATCGTGGTGGCGTAGTCGGTGTAGGTGGTGGTCATCGTGCCGTCGTCGAACGTCATCGTCAGGCCGCCGGTGATCGCCACCGCGGCATCGGCGCCCATGAGGTCGACCATGGCCTGCGTCAGCGCCGTGGCGGCCTCGGGGTCGACCCGCCACTCGCCCTGGATGCACGCCGCGAGATCGGCGTCGGCCAGGCCGTCGGCGGGGTCGTCAGCGTCATCGGCACCGTCGTCGGCCGGCTCCTCGGCTGGTTCGGCCTGCTCGGTCTTCGTCGGGCCCGCGGGGGGCTCGTCGCGCTCGGGCGCGGGGTCGTCGCCGGAGCAGCCGGTGAGCAGCACGGCGAGCGCGACGACGGGCAGGAGCAGGCGGGTGGTGCGCACGACGGACCTCCGGAGTCTCCGAGGACCGCAGCGGCCCCCGGCTGCCCGCCATGGTGGCAGGGCGCCTGCGGACGGGCCAGGGCCGTTCGGGTCGGACGGCGGAGGCGGGGTCAGCGGCGGTGCAGGACCGTGACGAAGCCCGCGGTGTCGACACCCTCGACGACCGGTGTCAGCTCGAGCCGGTCGCCGGAGCAGGTGTAGGTGGACGTCCCGCCCGCGGCCATGCCGCTCAGCGGGATGTCGGCCAGGCCCGGGATGTCGACGACCTCCCCGTTGATCGACGTCTCGTAGGACATCACCAGGGCGCTGGAGTCGACGGCGGAGACGACGATCTGGTCGTCGGTGATCTCGACGGTGCCCGTGAGCGTGCCCGCCCAGCTGTTCACCATCGACAGGGCCTGGCCCTCCATGCCCCACTCGACGGTGATGACCTGGTCGCGGTACTCGGTGGTCATCGTGGAGCCGTCGAACGTCGTGATCGCCTCGCCGGTCACCGTGGCCGTCGCGCCGAGGTCCGAGGCGCCCAGTGCGCTCGTGGTGGCGGCCTCCTGGGCCTCGTTGTCGGCCACCCACGTGCCCGCGACGCAGTCGGCGCCGCCGGAGGACCCGTCTGCCTCAGCGGGCTCGTCGGCCTCGTCGTCGGCGCCGTCGTCCTCGTCGGGGGTGGCGGAGGTCTCCTCCGGCTCGGGCGCGTCGTCGTCGCCGCCCCCGGAGCACCCGCCGAGCAGGAGGGCGAGGGCGGCGAGCGGGGCGAGCAGGGCGGTGCCGGCGGCGCGGGATCGGGTGGTGCGCATGAGGCCCTCCTCGGACACGGTGTCGGGTTGCGACGGGCGGCCATCGTGTCATACCGGGCGCAGGTGGGACACCACGGGAGCAGGACGGCGAAGGCCGCGGTCCGGAGCACAATGGCCGGGTGAGCCTGCGAGTGATGTCGTACAACGTCCGCCAGCTCAAGGACGACCGGGACGCGGTCCTGGCCGTGCTGCGCGAGGCCGCTCCCGACGTCGTCGCGCTCGCCGAGCCGCCGCGCGGGCCCTTCGGGCGGCTGCGCCTCGCCCGGCTGGCCGAGGCGGCCGGGCTCGTGCCCGTGG
>JAEWQZ010000348.1 GCA_023460255.1 Actinomycetes bacterium | reverse complement strand
GGCCAGGGCCGCGCAGGCGGCCTCGGCGTCGGGGTGGTCGCCGCCGACGGGCTCGCAGGTCAGCGTCCACGTCGTCGTCGCGCCCTCCCCCGTGGCGTCGACGACCACGACGAGGTCGGCGGCCACGGGGTCGGCAGGCTCGCCCGGGTCCGGGGAGTCGTCACCCGGCCCCGGGGGGTCGTCGGAGGAGACGGGGTCGTCCGGGGAGCCGGTCGTGGGCGCGTCGGCGTCGCCGGGGTCACCGGGACCCCCGGGGCCGGCGTCGTCGGCCTGTCCCGTTCGGCATCCGGTCAGGGCGAGCGCCGCCATCAGCACGACGGCGAGGCGGACGGTGGCTCGGGACGCTCGGGCTCGGCGCATGGTCGCCTCCTCTCACCCCGTCTGTGTCGCGGGTCGGTCGGATCCGTCATGCGAGTTCCCGGCGTCCTCGCATCCGACGAACAAGCGCGCGTCCGCCGAGCAACCGACGTTCGCATGTGGTGCGTTGCTCGAACGCGAACATGCGGCGGTCCGCGGACCCGTGATGCGGCCCACATGACGAAATCCCGGCGGGACGGCCGGACGGCCCGACTATCCTGCACGCACCAGACGGCCGCCGGTCGGCGCCGTCCCCGCATGGGCCCGGCAGGGCCCGTCACCACCCGGAGCTCGTCGTGGGCCTGATCGTGCAGAAGTACGGGGGATCCTCCGTCGCGGACGCCACGGCGATCAAGCGCGTGGCCAAGCGGATCGCGGAGACCAAGCGGGCGGGCAACGACGTCGTCGTCGTGGTCTCCGCGATGGGCGACACCACCGATGAGCTCATCGACCTCGCGAACGCGATCACCCCGATGCCGCCGGCGCGCGAGATGGACATCCTGCTCACGGCCGGCGAGCGGATCTCGATGAGCCTGCTCGCCATGGCGATCGCGAACCTCGGCGTGAACGCGCAGTCGTTCACCGGGCAGCAGGCCGGCGTGATCACCGACGAGGCGCACGGCCGGGCGCGCATCGTCGACGTGCGGGCGGACAGGCTCACGAAGACCCTCGCCGAGGGCAACGTCGCGATCGTCGCCGGCTTCCAGGGGGTCAACCCCGACACGAACGACGTCACGACGCTCGGCCGGGGCGGCTCCGACACCACGGCCGTCGCCCTCGCGGCGGCCCTGCACGCCGACGTCTGCGAGATCTACACCGACGTCGACGGCGTGTTCTCCGCCGACCCGCGCATCGTGCCGGCCGCGCGCAAGCTCGAGCGCGTCACGTACGAGGAGATGCTGGACCTCGCCGCGAGCGGCGCGAAGGTGCTCATGCTCCGGTGCGTGGAGTTCGCCCGGCGCTACCAGGTGCCGATCCACGTCCGCTCGTCGTTCTCGGGCCGCGAGGGCACGCTCGTCATCGACCCTGCTGAGGGAGAAGAGATGGAACAGCCGATCATCTCCGGCGTCGCCCACGACCCGAGCGAGGCGAAGGTGACGGTCGTCGGCGTGCCCGACGTGCCTGGCACCGCCGCGTCGGTGTTCGAGGTGGTCGCCGCCGCCGAGGTGAACGTCGACATGATCGTCCAGAACGTCTCGGCGGCGCAGACGGGGCTGACCGACATCTCGTTCACCCTGCCCTCCACCGACGGCGCCAAGGCGACGGCGGCCCTCCAGGCCGCGCAGGAGCGCCTGGGCTTCGAGTCGCTCCAGTACGACGACACGATCGGCAAGCTCTCGCTCATCGGCGCGGGCATGAAGAGCCACCCGGGGGTGTCCGCGAAGCTGTTCGGCGCGCTGCGGGACGCCGGCATCAACATCGAGATGATCTCCACCTCGGAGATCCGGGTCTCGGTCGTCACGCGTGCGGACCAGCTGGACGACGCGGTGCGCGCCGTGCACACGGCCTTCGGGCTGGACTCCACCGAGGACGAGGCCGTCGTGTACGGCGGGACGGGGCGCTGACATGGGCGGCAACGGCTCTGGCGGGGTGAGCGTCGCCGTCGTCGGCGCGACGGGGCAGGTCGGGGGCGTCATGCGCCGGATGCTCGCCGAGCGGGGCTTCCCCGTCGGTGAGATCAGGTACTTCGCGTCCGCGCGGTCGGCCGGCACGACGCTGCCGTGGGGCGACCGGGAGGTCGTGGTCGAGGACGTCGCCACGGCCGACCTGGCCGGCATCGACGTCGCCCTGTTCTCCGCGGGCGGCGCGACGTCGAAGGCCCAGGCGCCGCGGTTCGCCGAGGCCGGCGCGATCGTCATCGACAACTCCTCGGCGTGGCGGCGGGACCCCCAGGTGCCGCTCGTGGTCGCGGAGGTCAACGGGGCCGAGGTCGACAGCACCCCCCTCGGCATCATCGCGAACCCCAACTGCACGACCATGGCCGCGATGCCGGTGCTCAAGCCGCTGCACGACGCCGCGGGGCTGCGCCGGCTCGTCGTCTCGACGTACCAGGCGGTCTCCGGCAGCGGGCTCGCGGGCGTCGCCGAGCTCGAGTCGCAGGTGCGCGCCGCCGTCGAGCAGGACGTCGCGCGCCTCGCCCACGACGGGTCGGCGGTGACGTTCCCCGCGCCGGTGAAGTACGCCCGCACCATCGCGTTCGACGTCGTGCCGCTGGCCGGCTCGATCGTCGACGACGGCAGCGGCGAGACCGACGAGGAGCAGAAGCTGCGGCACGAGTCGCGCAAGATCCTCGGCATCCCGGACCTGCTGGTCTCCGGCACGTGCGTGCGCGTGCCGGTGTTCTCGGGCCACTCGCTGACGATCAACGCGGAGTTCGCCGAGCCGATCTCGCCCGAGCGGGCGCTCGAGCTGCTCGCCGACGCCCCGGGCGTCGCCATGAGCGACGTCCCGACGCCGCTCGAGGCGGCCGGCGCGGACGCGTGCTTCGTCGGGCGCGTGCGCGTCGACCAGTCGGTGCCCGACGGGCGTGGTCTGGCGCTCTTCGTCAGCGGCGACAACCTGCGCAAGGGTGCGGCGCTCAACGCGGTGCAGATCGCGGAGCTGGTGGTCGAGCGGCGCCTGCGCGCCTGACCGTCCCGCCGGCCCGGTCCCGCCGGCACCGGTGCGGACACCGGTGCCCGGATTGCGCCGAACGGGGGAAATCCGCGCGCGTCCGGCGTCGCGTGCGCGCAAACACCCGCTCGGGCCCGCGACCGCGGGCACGATGTGTGGCGGACCATCCCCGCCGCCTCGTGCGGCCCGTCCGAGGAGTCGCGCATGTCGAGCGCTCGTAGCTCCGCACGTTCCCCTCGCCGTCGCGCCGCGCTGGCC
>JAEWQZ010000347.1 GCA_023460255.1 Actinomycetes bacterium | reverse complement strand
ATCCGGACCCCGACGTTCGCGGTGACCACCCCGGTCCGGACGGTCTTCGACGCGATGGGCCGGCTCCCTGCCCCGGCCGCCGAAGGGCTCCTGATCTGGGCGCTGACCCGACGCGTCGTCTCGCACGAGGAGCTCGCGGCGATCCTCGCGCGCAGTCCCGGGCTGGCGGGCAACCGCCGACGCCGACGCCTGCTCGCGCGCTGCGCGACCGGCGCCATGAGCGTGGCCGAGCACCGCCTGCACGCGATCCTGCGTCGTGCGGGCATCACGGGCTGGGTCGCCGGGGAGACCTTGCGGGACGATCTGGGCGTCGTGGGGGCCGCGGACGTCCTCTTCCCGGACGTCGGGCTGGTGCTCGAGGTGGACGGCGCGGCGTACCACGGGGCTGCGCGCTTCCAGGTCGACCGGACCCGCCAGAACCGCCTCGTGGCGGCCGGCTACACCGTGCTGCGCTTCACCTGGGAGGACCTCACGCGACGGCCCGACGAGGTCGCGCGGCAGGTGTCGGCGATGCTCGCCCGCCTTCGCCGTGGCGATCCACAGAGGTTTCGGTCGCGTTGAGTGACGCGAACCTCTGTGGATCGCGTCAGGGCAGGCGGGCGGCGATGGCCTCCAGCGCGAGGCGGTACGAGTCGAACCCGAAGCCCGCGATGGTGCCCGTCGCGACGGGCCCGACGACGCTGTGCGCCCGGAACGACTCCCGCGCGAGCGGGTTGGACAGGTGCACCTCGACCAGGACCAGCCCGGCGCCGGTGACCTGCGCCGCCGCGTCGCGCAGCGCGTACGAGTAGTGCGTGAACGCCGCCGGGTTGAGCACCACCGGGTGGCGTGCGTCCACCGCCTCGTGCAGCCAGCCGATGAGCTCGGCCTCGTCGTCGGTCTGGCGGACCTCGACCTGGAGCCCGAGCGCGTCGCCCCAGCCCTCCGCGGCGGCAGCGAGGTCCGCGAGGCCGGCCGACCCGTAGACCTCGGGCTCGCGGACGCCGAGGCGGCCGAGGTTCGGTCCGTTGAGCACCAGGACGCGCGTCATGGCGGCAAGGCTAGTGGGCCGACGCCGCCACACCCGGACGCGCGCGCTCAAGTCACACGTCTCGACGGTCGATCATCAGGGCGGCACGAGGAGGCGCCCATGTCGATCCCGCACGACCCCGGCAACCCCTACGCTCCCCCCGGCGCGGGCGGTGGCACGCCGCAGGGCCACCCGCCGCCCACACCGCACCCGGCGCCGGCGTACCCACAGACGGCGTACCCACACACGCAGTACCCCCAGACGCCCCACCCCCAGACGCAGTACCCCCAGACGCAGTACGGCCCGCCACCGCGACGGTCGACCGGGCGCGTGGTGGCGGCGGTCCTCGGCGCCGTCGCCCTCGTCCTCCTGCTCGTCGTGGGCGGCCTCGCGCTCCTGGGCGCCCGCAGCATCGAGGCCGAGCAGGACCGTTCCGACGACCGCGACGTGCGGACCGCGTTGCGCAACGCCTCGCTCGCCCAGGAGTACCACGCGGTCGAGCGCGACGGCTCCTACACGACGGACCTCGCCGACCTCGCCGACACGGGCGTCTTCGTCCCCGATCCGTCGATCGAGGTCGTCATCGTCAGCGCCGACACGGGCCCACGGGGCATGGACGGGTACTGCCTGTCCGCGCGGCACGTCGACGGCGGACCGACGCTCTGGCTCTCGACGCAGGACGACGGGCCCGCCGCGATCACCACGGAGCCCTGCGACTGACCGGCGCGCGCGGCGTGCGCTACAGCGCCACGCCGGCGCCCGACGCCGGCTCCCGGCTGATCTCGGCGAACGCGGCGGCCAGCAGCCCGGGGTCCGGACCCTCCAGCCGCACCGGCCGCCCCACGCCCTCGAGGACGACGAACCGCAGCAGGTCGCCGCGGCTCTTCTTGTCGCGCCGCATCGCCGCGAGCAGCTGCTCCCACCGGTCCCCGCGGTAGGACGTGGGCAGCCCGAGCGCCTCGAGGACCGCCCGGTGGCGCGCCACGACGTCGTCGGGCAGGCGGCCGGCCAGGCGGGCGAGCTCGGCCGCGAAGACCATCCCGACGGAGACCGCCGCCCCGTGCCGCCACCGGTACCGCTCGACCTGCTCGATCGCGTGGCCGAGGGTGTGGCCGTAGTTGAGGACCTCGCGGCGGAACGCCTCCCGCGGGTCGGCGGTCACCACCTCCGCCTTGACCCGGACGGACCGCTCGACGAGCTCGCGCACGAGGTCGCGGTCGGTCAGCTCCGACCCGGTCAGCGCGCCGGGGTCGGCCTCGATCAGCTCGAGCGTGCGCTCGTCGGCGATGAAGCCGTGCTTGACGACCTCGCCGAGCCCGGCGACCCGCTCGTGCACCGGGAGCGTGTCGAGCGTCGCGAGGTCGCACAGCACGCCCGCCGGGTTCCAGAACGCCCCGACGAGGTTCTTGCCCTCATCGGTGTTGATGCCGGTCTTGCCGCCGATCGCGGCGTCCACCATCGCGACGACGGTCGTCGGCACCTGCACGACCCGGATCCCCCGCAGCCACGTCGCCGCGACGAATCCGGCCAGGTCGGTGGTCGCTCCCCCGCCGAGCCCGACCACGGCGTCGCTCCTGGTGAAGTCCGCCTGCCCCAGGACGTGCCAGCAGAACGCGGCGACCTGGACGGCCTTGGCGTCCTCCGCGTCCGGCACCTCGGCCAGGTACACGCGGTAGCCCTCGCGCTCGAGGTCCTCGCGCACCGCCTCCGCGGACGCCGACAGGACGCGCGGGTGCACGACGAGCACCTTGCGAACCGCGTCGCCCAGCAGCCCGGGCAGCTCACCGAGCAGGTGCTGCCCGACGACGACGTCGTAGGGCCGCTCCCCGCCGAACCTGATGCGCGTGGGCGCGGTCATCGGCCACCTCCGTCGTCGTCCTGCGCGTCCCGTCCGCCCGGGAGTCCCTCGACGGCGGCGACGACCGCGGCCGCGACCTCGGCGGGCGTCTTCCCGTCCGTGTGCACGCACGCGCTGCTCACGGCCTCGTAGACCGCCCGTCGGGCGTCCATGAGGGCCTGCCACTGCGCACGCGGGTTGCCGAGCAGCAGCGGACGGGACGTGTTGAAGCCGACGCGTGGCGCGGCGGCGGACAGCGACACGTCGAGGAAGACGACGGGCGTGCCCGTGGCGCGCCGGTCCGCCAGGGCCGCCTGGACCTCGGGGTCGAGGACGGC
>JAEWQZ010000346.1 GCA_023460255.1 Actinomycetes bacterium | reverse complement strand
ATCGTGCACGCCGTCTCCGGGCTGCTGGCCGAGCACGGGGGCAACATCACCGAGTCGCAGCAGTTCGGCGACCAGATGAGCGGGCTGTTCTTCATGCGCGTGCAGGTGGAGTCCGCGGCGTCCCGCGAGGAGCTGTCCGCGGCCCTGGCCGAGCTCGCCCCGCGCTTCGAGATGGCGTGGCAGCTCGACGTCGTGGGCCGCCGGATGCGCACCCTCGTGATGGTCTCCAAGGCCGCGCACTGCCTGAACGACCTGCTCTTCCGCGAGCGCTCGGAGGGCCTGCCCGTCGACATCGTGGCGGTGGCCGGCAACCACACGGACCTGGCGGGCCTCGCCGAGTTCTACGGCGTGCCCTTCCACCACGTGCCGCTGACGGCGGCCACCAAGCAGGAGGCCGAGGCCCGCCTGCTCGAGCTCGTCTCCGAGCTCGACGTAGAGCTCGTGGTGCTCGCCCGCTACATGCAGATCCTGTCCGACGACCTGTGCCGCCGGCTCGAGGGCAAGGTCATCAACATCCACCACTCGTTCCTGCCGTCGTTCAAGGGCGCGCGCCCCTACGCGCAGGCCCACGACCGCGGCGTGAAGCTCATCGGCGCGACGGCGCACTACGTCACGGCGGCCCTCGACGAGGGCCCGATCATCGAGCAGGACGTCGAGCGCGTCGACCACGCCAAGAGCACCGAGGACATGGTCCGGCTCGGCCAGGACGTGGAGCGCCGCGCCCTGGCCCGGGCGGTGCGCTGGCACGCCGAGCACCGGATCCTGCTCAACGGCCACCGGACGATCGTCTTCCGTTGACGCAACATCTCTTGCGCAACACCTCTTGCTAAAGAGATGTTGCGCAACTAGTCTTGCGTCATGCCCGAGACGCCTCCCTCGCTCACGCCGCCGACACCGCCGGTCCCCCCGCCGCCCCCCGAGCCGCCGCTCCCCCCGGCGATCACCGACCCGGCCCGGATCCGGGCGCTCGCGCACCCGCTGCGGCTGGAGCTGCTGGACCTGCTCGGCGAGCTCGGCGAGGCGACCGCCACCCGCTGCGCGGAGGCGACCGGGGAGACGGTCGCGAACTGCTCCTTCCACCTGCGCACCCTGGCCAAGGCCGGCTTCATCGAGGCGGCACCCGGGCAGGGACGCGAGAAGCCGTGGCGCCTCGCCGCCCGGAACCGGCGCTTCGACGTCGACCCGGCCGATCCGGGGTCGAAGCCCGCGATGTCCGAGCTCCTCGGGCTCATGCTCACCCGTGAGGCCGAGCGCATCCGGGCCTTCGTCGCCGACCACCACACCATGCCCGTGGCCTGGCAGGACACGGTCACGGTGAACACCGGCTCGTTCTGGGCCACCGCCGACGAGCTGCGCGGCCTGGTCGAGACCATCAGCCACCTGCTCGACCCGTTCGCCGGGCGTCAGGAGGACCCGTCGCAGCGCCCACCTGGCGCGCGCCTCAGCCGCTTCCTCGCGGCCCTCAACCCCGACACGCTCCCCGACGACGACGCGGCCGACCCCATCAGTGGGCCCGCCGACGTGTCGACCACGACCCGTGAGGACCTCCGATGACCACCATCACGCTCGACACCCGGACCATCCGGCTCCGCGTCCCCGTGCTGCGGCTCGGCCGCCTCCGGGGCAGCCTCGTCCTGCAGATCACCGAGCACGTCGAGCTGCGCGTCGAGGAGCACCGGCACCGCGCGGCTGGGGCCGCTGCGTCCCGCGCCCGGTCCGCGCGCGCCCGCGCGTCGGCCCTGGACCGCGCCGACACGCACCGGACCGCGGCCCTTGCCCACCGGCTCCCGTCGTTCTAGGTGCCGGCCGGCCTCAGCGCCCGGCGCGGGCCCGCGACCGGCGGGCGCCGGCGTCGACCGTCACCGCGAGCGCGAGCACGACGCCCGTGACGATGTAGCGCAGCGAGCCGTCGGCGTTGACCAGGGTCAGGCCCGACCCGATGGCGTGGATGACGCCCACGCCGAGCACCGCCGACCAGGCGGAGCCGCGGCCGCCGAACAGGCTGGTCCCGCCGATCACCGCCGCGGCGATGGCCGTGAGGGTGAGGTCCGCGCCGCCCGAGCCCTGGTTCGCGGCGGCGAGCCGACCCGCGGACAGCACGCCGGCGACCGCGGCGAGCCCCGCACAGGCGGTGAACGCCGCGAGGTACACCCGGCGCACGGGGAAGCCGGCCCGGCGCGCCGACTCGACATTGCTGCCGATGGCGCGCACCGAGCGGCCCGCCCGGGTGCGGCGCAGCACGACGTCGGCCACCCAGACCAGGCCGATGAAGACCGCCACCAGGCCACCCACCCCGCGTCCGAGGTTGAGGTACCAGACCGGCACGCCGAGGCCGACGGCCAGGACCGCCGCGCGCGCACCGATCGAGCCGAGCGACGGCGCCGGCAGCTCGGCGGCGACCCGCCGCCGGCGATCCACCACCCGCAGCAGCACGAAGCCGACGACGACCACGACCACGACGGCGGACGAGACCACCGGGTGCAGGAAGGTCTGCTGGGCGAACCTGACCAGCGCGGACTCGTAGGGCAGGTTCACCGACGCCGTCGGCGCGAGCACCTGCACCTGCAGGCCCGTGCCCACCATGAGGCCGGCGAGCGTGATGACGAAGCTCGGCACCCCGAGGCGGGTGAACATCCAGCCGTAGCCGGCCCCGAGGGCCGCCCCGACGAGCACCGCCAGGCCCACGGCGACGGCGAGCGGCCAGCCCTGCCGCACCAGTGCGACGGTCACCACGGCACCGGCCAGGCCGGCGACCGCGCCGACCGAGAGGTCGATCTGCCCGACCATGAGCACGAGCACGACGCCGAGCGTGAGGATCCCCGTCGTGGCGGCCTGGAGGGTGAGGTTCACGAGGTTGTCGGCGGACAGGAACGAGGTGTTCAGGGCCTGGAAGACCAGTGAGATCGCCACCAGCGAGACGAGCACCGGCACCGAGCCCAGGTCGCGCTCGCCCCACGAGCGCCAGCGCCAGTCGGGCCGGTCGGCCACCGGCAGTCCCGCACGGTCGACCACGGGGACGCTCATGCCTGTCCTCCTGCCCGCTGCGGCGTGACGCCGGTGACGGCGGCGATGATGTCCTCGTAGCTGGCCGTCTCCGCGTCGAAGACGCCGTTCACCCGTCCGCGGCGCAGCACGACCACGCGGTCCGCGACGGCCTGCACGTCGGCCATGTTCTGGCTCACCACGACGACGCCGTACCCCCGGTCCCGGACGCGCTCGACGAGGTTGAGCACCTCGGCGGTCTGGGTGACCCCGAGCGACGCCGTCGGCTCGTCGAGCACCAGAACCCGCGGCTCCCCGACCAGCGCGCGGGCCACGGCGACCGCCTGCCGCTGGCCTCCCGACAGCCCCGAGACGGGCGCCCGGAGCGACGGCACACGGGCGGCGAGCTGGGCGAGCAGCCGGGTCGCCCCGCGCTCCATCGCCACCTCGTCGAGCAGGGGGCCACGCCGGACCTCCTGGCCGAGGAAGAGGTTCTCCACGACGTCGAGGTCCTCGCACAGCGCCAGGTCCTGGAAGACCGTCGCGATGCCGAGCTGGCGGGCCAGGCCGGGCGAGGAGAGCCGCACCTCCTGGTCGTCGACGACGACCTCGCCGGCGTCGGGCACGAGCGCCCCGGCCAGGACGCCGACCAGCGTGGACTTGCCCGCGCCGTTGTCGCCGACGACCGCGACCACCTCGTGCGGGCACACGTCCAGGTCGACGTCGATGAGCGCGCGGACGGCGCCGAAGCTGTGCGTGATGCCGCGCAGCGACACCACCGGGGGTTGCGTCATGAGCCCTCCTCGAGGAGCCCCAGGTCGGCGCACGCCGACCGGTAGGTGGGCGTGCAGATCTCGTCGACGGTGAAGACCCCGCCGTCGACGATGACGGACCCGACGGTGTCGCGGGTGACCTCGACCGGGATCAGCAGCCGGGACGGCACACCCTCGACGAGCAGGTCCGCCGTCGGCTCCTCCCCCCGCAGGAGCCGGACGGCGATGGTGGCGGCCAGGCGCGCCTCCTGGCCGATGCGCTTGTAGACGGTCATCAGCTGGTCGCCGGCGACGATCCGCTGGATCGCCGCCAGCTCGGCGTCCTGACCGGTCACCGGCGGGACGGGGTCCAGGCCGGCCGCGCGCATCGCGGAGATCGCGCCCGCGGCCGTGCCGTCGTTCGCCGCGTACACGCCCACGACCCGGTCCCCGAACTGCGTGAGCTGCGACTCCACCCACTGCTGGGAGGCGTCCGGGCTCCAGTCGGGCGTGTCGTACTCGGCGAGGATCGTGAGCCCGCTGCCCCAGAGCGCCTCCTCGAGCCCGTCCTTGATGCTCGCGGCGTTGGAGTCGGTGGGCGCCCCGTGCACGAGCAGGACGCCCTCGCCCGGTCCGGCGACGCCCTCCAGCGCGTCGGCCAGGGCCGTGCCCTGGATCTGGCCGACCCGCCCGGCGTCGTACGCGACGAAGTAGTCCAGCGGCGCACCGGAGATGAACCTGTCGTACGCGATGACCGGGACCCCGCGGTCCTCGGCGGCCTCGACGATCCCGCGGGCGGCCACCGAGTCCACCGCGCCGAGGACGAGGACCCGCGCCCCCTGGCTGAGTGCCGACTCGGCCTGCGCCTGCTGCCGCGCGGCGTCCTGCCCGGCGTTGGCGTAGATCACCCGGCACTCGGGGCAGTTCTCCGCGATGGCACCCTCGAACTCGGGACGGTCGATCGTCTCGTAGCGCGAGGTCTTCGACTCGGGCAGCAGGAAGGCGATGACGGGCTCGGAGGAGGTCTCCGGTGCTCCGACGACGCACCCGCCGAGCGCCAGCGCACCGACGAGCACACCGACCAGCGCAACCGGTGCACGGCCGGCCCGGACCCGCGTCCGCGCGCTCACGACGGCACCACCGGGACGACGACGCGCGAAGCCTCGACGGCGAGGGCGACCGCCCCGCGCGCCTCCGCCTGCTCACCGAGGGCCGCCGGCAGCACCGGGACGGGACCGGCAGTGCTGTGCAGGACGTTCGCCGCCAGCTCGGCGCGCAGCGGCTCGAGGAGGATGTCGCCGGCCCGCGCGATCTCCCCGCCGACGACGACCAGCTCCGGGTCGAGGAGCGTGCTGACGGCCCCGAGGTGGCGGCCGAGCGCGCGGCCGACGTCGGCGAGCGCCACGGCCAGCTCGGTGTCGCCCGCGAGCGCCTGGCTCACGACGTCCCGCAGGGCGAGGTGCCCGTGGGCGGGGGCGAGCGCGCTGAGCAGCGCTCCGGCGCCGGCCGTGGTCTCCAGGCACCCCCGGCGGCCGCATCGGCACGGGGCCCCGTCGGGGTCGAGGACGATGTGGCCCATCTCCCCGGCGAGCCCGCTGCGACCGTGCACGAGGCGCCCGTCGACGACGAGGCCGAGGCCGATCCCGTAGGACGCCCGCACGTAGACGAAGTCCCTGCGCCCGATCGCCGCCCCGAGCCGGTTCTCGGCCAGGGCGCCCAGGTTGGCGTCGTTCTCCACGCGGACCGGCACACCGAGCCGGTCGCCGAGGACCTGCGGCACGGGCACCCAGTCCCAGCCCCGCAGCACGCCCGACGCGGACACCATGCCCGTGGCGGCGTCGACGGGGGCAGGGATGCCGACGCCGACCGCCAGCACCTCGGTCATCGAGGCGCCGAGGGAGTCGACCATCTCCTCGACGAGGAGCGCGAGGCGGTCGAGGCCGGTGTCGGCGCGGTGGTCGGGCGCGAGGGGGAGTCGCTGCTCCGCGACGACCCGCTGGGTGACGTCGGCGAGCACGGCACGCAGCGAGCGCTCGGCGAAGTGCACCCCGACGACGAGCCCGAGGTTTCGCGCGAGGCTGACCATCTGGGCGCGCCGGCCGCTGCGGGACGTCGGCGCCGTGTTGAGCACGCCCGCCGCCGTGAGCTCCTTGACGATGTTGGAGATGGTGGCGGCGGACAGACCCGTGACGCCGACGAGCTCGACCTGGGTGATCGCGCCCCGCTGCTGGACGGCGTCGATGATCCGGGCACGGTTCGCCTCCCGCAGACTCGTCTGCGAGCCAGGCGGGACCCGGTCCTTGGGCACGGCAGAGAGTATCGCGCCCGTTGCGTTCATTTGTTGACGCTAATGGTCCCGAGCGGGTTGGATTGCCGTGACGGCCCGCGGGACGACGCAGCGGCCGCAGAGGTCACGTTCGGCTGAGATGCGTGGTGCGGTCCCGCCTCCGGGCGGGACCGCATCCTGCCGCCGGTCCCGGCCACGGCCCGGGAGTGAGACGCGGACACCGTCATTCTGTCCAGCATACGGACACGAAACTATCGGTGCTGGGCGCCCCGCCGCGCCGGTCACCCGATCGGACGACGCCCCGAACCACGGCAAGAGGCGAGGTCGACCCACTGAGAGGGTTCCCAGCCAGCGCGCCCGGACGGCAGGTCGCCACGCCGTCGGCGCCGGCCGAAACTATCGAGGACGTCGCCGACCGTTGACCCGGCCGCGATCCGCGGCGAACGCTGTGCCGCGTCACACGGTGTGACTCGGGCCCGGGGGCGGGTGCCCGAGGACAAGGGGCGAACGCACCACGGGTCCGACGTTGTCAACGGAGGACTCGGATGATCCGAAGGACGGCGCCTGCGATGACGCGGCGCACGGAGCAGGGGGCGCGGACGGCGAGCGGGGGCGGACGGCGTCGTGCCGTCGTCGCGCTCGCCACCGCTGCCCTCGTGGGTCTGGGGTACGGCGTCGCGCAGGCGGCGGTGACGTCGAACCAGACGGGCACGAACAACGGGTACTTCTACTCGTTCTGGACCGACGCGCCGGGGACCGTGTCGATGGAGCTCGGCTCCGGTGGGAACTACTCGACGCAGTGGTCCAACACGGGCAACTTCGTGGCCGGCAAGGGCTGGGCGACCGGCGCCGCGCGGACCGTGCAGTACTCGGCCCAGTTCAACCCGTCGGGCAACGCGTACCTGACCCTGTACGGGTGGACCCGCGGCCCGCTCGTGGAGTACTACATCGTCG